>SLSB01000514.1 GCA_007130675.1 Candidatus Hydrogenedentota bacterium
GCGCCTGCTCCTGGTTCCCGATACCGACACGGTGCGGCTCGATGCGGGCGACGTCATCGAGTTCGATGCCTTCTGGCTGCCGTATGGGCCCTATGACTCCGCCGAGACCCCACGCCGCGAAGCCGTGGCCTACGGGTCTGCCGCGCCGCGTATTGTCGAAATGACCACCGGCACGAAAGAGTCTGATTTCCCCGCACGCATACGCGCCGAGAATAACCGGGCCCAATTTACCCTCGAGGGCGGCCGGGATCTCGTGCCCATCATCGTGACCGGCCTCACGGATTACCGCTGGCCGCGCATCTTCCAGCGCGAAAACGGCCGGTGGCGACCCTTGCTCCACAACCGTGTCGGACCCCTCGACGGGGTCGAGGTGTTCACCGAACCAGCAGGCACATTCGGCGCCGTATTCCTGGTTGATTCCGACGAGCACCCGCAAACGCTGCGCGTCACCGCGGGCCAGGAAGAGCAACCCTTGCCCAGAATGACCGTAAGCCCGGAAACTCCTGCCCGCCTGGCTGTGACCGTCCCAGGCGCAGATATCTCGGTGGTGCTCGATTTACCTCTGGAAGTACGGATTGCAAATACGGAGGCCCCCCTCGAGATCACACCCGAATGGCAGGAAACCGAAGGCGGTTCCTGGTGGTTCGAACAAACGACAGGCGCGTATACGGTGGGCGCCCGCATTTCGCCTAATGAAGACAACGCGGACCTCGAATTGTGGCTGGGCAACAACGGAACCGAGCCCGTGTCTATCGACAGTCCCGTTTCTGCCTGGTTTTTCCATGATTCGGGGACCCCACTCGCGGCGGAGCATGCTTCCGTGTATACTGAAAACGCTTGGACCTCTCTCGACGAGGCGGAGCCGGCCGCGGGGCCGCGCCTCATCGCTGTTACTTCGGAGGACGCCTCGTGCGTTGCCGCAATCGCATGGCCTGATCATGAAGAGGCCTCGATAGCCCGCGGCGAAGCGCGCGTACACCCGGTTTGGGCGGTCTGCCCGCCCGGCCGCAGGGCGTATCTGCGGGGCAGACTCTATGTGATAGACGGAGACCTCGAGGACCTCGCAAGGCGCGTGCGGCGCGAAGTGTGGCCGCGCAGAATGTATTAAACAAACGGCTTGGCGGTACAATACTCATAGCAGTCATGCAAGCACAGAGACTCATATGGATTGTCACGGCGGTGGTCTTTGTTGCTATGGTTCTTGTGGTAACCATGCGGCAACCGCCGCCGGAAAATGGTATCCCTCCGTTAAGTGAGCTGACTGCGCAACAGGCAAGCGTGCTCATCGACACGATGCTGGCATGTCTCGAAGACGACCCCCAGGCCAGGCGCGTGCGCACGCGCCTGGTGGTCGAGGCCGTGGCGGTGTTGGCCGAGCACGGCACCCTCGAAACGGCCCACACCTGGTTTGCCCTCGGCATGTTGCGCTATGGACAGCGCTGGACCAAGGGCCAACTCCCAAAGGCCGAAGAGGCATTTCGCAAGGCGATCGCGCTCGAGCCTGACTGGCCGCTGCCCTACAACGGCCTCGGCCTCACCCTCATGCACATGGAACAATTCGAGGAAGCCGAAGCGCTGTTTCGCACAACGATTCAACTCGCTCCCAACTGGAGCCGGCCATACAACGATCTCGCGGTGCTGTTGCGGCACACCAGTAGACTCGATGAGGCCGAAGCCGCGGCACTGATTGCCCTGTCGCTCGAGCCCGACAGCGTCGCCAACAACAACAACTACGGCAACGTGCTGTTGAAGCGCGGACGCATCGAGGAAGCCGAAGAGCAGTACCGCAAAGCTATCCAACTTGACCCGCAAGAACCCGCGCCGTACTACAATCTCGCCTGTACGGCCGCACGCCGCGGCGACCGCAGCAGCATGCTCGCCTACCTCTACGCAGCCATCGTACTTGGAGATGTGTTTCGCGAAGAAGCGGCTCGCGACGAGGAGTTCGCCGCGTACCGTGACGATCCCGACTTCCGAAAGCTCATCTATGGCGCCCCGTAACGTCCTGCATTCCATGTCCTGCCAACCATAATCTGACTCAAAAGCCTTTACGTAGAGCGCGTGCCCGAATATAATGACGTGCGGATATTGGCCGCGGAAATCATCACCAGGGGGTGTCTATGGCAGGGATATCGGAAAAACACGAATTTGGGGACGAACTCGTCCGCCAGGAGGTGTTGTCGCGCGAGGAATTAGACGCGATCATGGAACAGGAAAAGGTAACCGGCGTTCCATGGTACCGGCAACTCCTGCAAAAAGAGATTATAAGTATCGGTTCACTCGAACACCTTTTCCGGTACGAATATCATTCGAAAGCAAAACGCCAGCAAGACGAGTCGCTCGGGGCAACGTTGGCCAAGATGGGTCTAATCTCGAAAGAGGACCTCAAGAAAAGCCTCGCTGAGCAAAAACGCACCGGCCGCTTGCTCGGACAAATCCTCCTCGAGAGCGACATAGTGGCGCCCGACGACCTGGCGAAAGCGCTGGCAAAACAGTACAAACTCGAGTACGCGGACGCCGCCAAGACCCGAAGCCAGATGCAGGCGCTCGATGCCGTGCCGGAAAGCATTGCGCGAAAGTATCGGTTTATCCCGATTCGAGTGGAAGGTGACCGTCTCTCGGTCTTGATTTCCGATCCGCGTGCCAAAGATTCACTGGAAGATGCCGAGGTGTTTCTCGGGAAACGGATCCATCCCATCCTGACCCACATCGAGGATACAACAACGGAAATAAAGGAACGTTACCGCGGGCGGCATACGCAAGCACTCGAGGAACCCGAACCGCCGCCACCAAGAGCACAAAAGAAGCCAGCAAAATCGAAGGCGGAACAAGAAGAAAAGAAACCCGCCAAGGCCAAGAAGAAAACCGCGGAACAACAAGACGAGGTCGTCATGAGCGAAGATATTATCATTCAAGACCAGACACTGAATTTTGAAGAAATCGCCCGCCAGGCATCCGGCGCGTCAGTGATGCAATTGGTTGCGAAAATGATCGAGGGAGCCGTGAACTCGGGCGCTACCGATATTCATCTGGATCCCCAAGAGCCCGAAATGCGTGTACGTTACCGTATTGACGGCGTGCTCCATGACGTGATGAGCATTGACCATGACATCGAGGCCGCTGTTGTTTCCCGCATCAAGATCATGGCCGATATGGATATCACCGAAACGCGCCATCCTCAGGACGGGCATATCGCTTTCGATTTCGACGAGAACGAATTCGATATTCGGGTTGCCACGCTTCCGTGTTTCCTGGGCGAACGCGTAGTATTGCGGTTGCTCGATGCGTCGGCGGTTTTGCAGGGCATTAAAGATTTGGGTCTTGAATCCGACGATGTCACAAAGCTGAGCAAGCTTATTCAACAGCCCTACGGCATGATTCTGGTCACCGGCCCGACGGGCAGCGGCAAGACCACAACCCTCTATGCGGCCCTGAACCAGAAGAATGTGCTTACCGATAGTATCGTGACCCTCGAGGACCCCGTCGAATATCAGCTGTCCGGGATCAACCAGGTGCAAATCGAACCCGAGATCAATGTCAGTTTTGCAAACACGTTGCGCGCCGCCATGCGGCAGGATATCGACGTGTTGTTGGTAGGCGAGATTCGCGACCCCGAGACGGCGCGCATCGCCATTCGTGCCGCAATGACCGGTCACCTGGTGTTCAGCACGTTGCACACCAACGATGCACCCGAGGCGATCAGCACGTTGCGCAATATGGATGTGCCTTCTTATCTCATCGCCAGTTCGCTGACGGCCGTCGTGGCACAACGGCTCGTGCGTAAGATTTGCCCAAAATGTAGAAAGGCCTTCACCCCGACAAAGGCCATGTTGAAATCAATGAAATTGCCTGAGAGCACAAAGAAGCTCTACCGCGGTGAGGGATGCAACAGTTGCTACCGAACGGGCACGAAAGGCCGTACAGGCATATTCGAGCTGCTCGAGGTCACACCCCAAATTCGTCAGATGATTACTGCGGATGAACCGACGGAAAAGATAGCGAGAGCGGCTAAACTGAAGACGATGGCCGACCGCTGCCGCAATAAAGTAAAAGAAGGCATCATTCCACCAGAAGAATTTTTGCGCGTCATCAGAACCTAGCGGAAAGGCACACACAATAATCGCAGAATATCTTCGCTCATGACGCTGCATCCTTCTCAAGGGTGTTAATATATTGTGGATAACGTGTTGTGTGAAGCTTATTTGCACAATCGTGAAAAATGGAACAATACGCGTAAGCCGTTGTATTTTAGAGTTTTATGACTTCATTATTGTTTTTCTAACTCTGGATTTCGGATTGCTAAGCTATTGTGAATTGGTAGCTTAAGAAAGTTACATTTCTTGATGCAGTGCGTGTTTATGAAGGGTCTGTCAAATGTTCCACGGTCGCTGTTCCGCACAGGAAAATCGCAAAAAATGGACAGAAAAGCTCTGAAAAAAACACCGTTCAAGCGCACCGCGCTGTGAAACATTGGGGAACGCGAAAGATGGGGATACTCTCTGGAAAAGTGAGCCTGGCTCGTAAGACTTTTCACCAAATTATCCACCGTCTACTTGCAATCAGGGGAGCTTTCAGAGCATTCTTGGCCAAGCATGGGGATACTGTGGATAACCTAAGCCTGGTTTTCCAGTCTCTGTAAACAAGTTAAATTACTGCATACAAGAAGGTTACACCGTTTTTCACTTTATACAGTGCTCTAAGACTATGAAGACTTGTATTGAATTTTAAAAGAGGGGATCATACACTCTGAATAACATCCCCAAGGGAAAAGCACTTTGGGAACCAGCGAGGGAGAACCGGGAATGAAGATCACGATCGCGCGCGATGATTTACTGGATGCCGTCAACAAGGTGAAGACAGTGGTGTCGCCGAAATCTGCGTTACCTATCCTTTCCCATATTCTTGTGGAGACTGGGGAAAGCCAGGTGCGGCTCACGGCCACTGATCTCAAAATCAGTATCGAGTGCTCGGTGGATTGTACCGTTGAAGAACCAGGATCGCTGACAGTGTCGTCTCAACGGTTGTCTTCGATGCTCTCGGAGCTGCCTTCAGGGGAACTCACGCTGGCTCTTGCGGAAAGCAACGTAGTTACGCTGCAATCCGGGAAGATCGACACAAAGCTGTTCAGCATGTCTCCCGAAGAGTTTCCGCCCGTCCGCGCGTTCGACAATATCGAGCCCATTATTCTCGGACAGGCGGTGCTCAAAAAACTATTTACAAAAACATCGTTCGCCATATGTTCTGATCAAACCCGCCATAATCTCACAGGGCTCCTGTTCGAGATTCAGGATGGCCGCCTTACCGTTGTGGCCACAGACGGACGGCGAATGACGTTATGCGTCGAGTCCGAGGGGATTCCCGAAGGATTGTCGGTGAAGGTGATCATTCCGGGCAAGATGATCAGCGAACTCGAGCGGCTTCTGGGTAATGAAGGCGATGTGAAATTGTTCTTCGACGAAACCCAGGCTTCGTTTGTGTTCGACTCGAATCGCCTGGTGACGGCACTCATCGAGGGAACGTTCCCCAATTACGATATGGTCATCCCGAAGAAGCATGACAAAGAAGCGTATATGAGTACGGCCGCGTTTACAGAGGCGATTCGCCGCACGCGCACCATGACAAACGACAAGTTCAACTCTGTGCGGTTCTGTTTTGACGAAGGAATCGTTACCCTGCGTGTGGTAACGCCGGAGGTTGGCGAATATACGGAGGAAATGCCGGCAGAATTTGCGGGGGAAAGTATGGAAGTTGCTTTCAACCCCGATTTCATTCTCGATGCTCTCCGTCACATCGAAACCGAAAAGACATGTCTGGTTCTCAAAGACGGCTCGAATCC
>SLSB01000681.1 GCA_007130675.1 Candidatus Hydrogenedentota bacterium
ACGATTATCGTGGGTCTCCAGCGCGGCGGGGCCGAACGCGTCGAAATCGGGTAACACGTTCTCTGTGCATCCCTCTGTCAGGTGACGTCTTGGGCGTGGCCGAGCACGCCGTCGGCCATCTGGATGTGGCCGATAGTGCGCCAGTCAAACCCGAGCAGCTCCGCGCCCTTGGCGTCGAGCGCCACCGGGTCGGCGCTGGCCAGAATCTTGTTCACGGGCGGGTCGCATTGTGGTCCCCAGAGGTGGGCGGTAGCCATGCCCACGGTGGCGTCGAGCAGGCACAGATCTGGCTTGCAATACTGGTTCAACTCGAAGATGTAATGCTGCAATTGGTTGTTGTTTTCGCCGTGGAGTTGGGCCTTTTTGTAGGCGCTGCCCCCATAGAGCCGGGCCGGCGCAATGCCAAACATGTTCTTCATCGCCAGCGTGACTTTTGACATGCTGTGCGCTTTCAGCACCGGAATCGACACGATGAAGGCGCCCCGCAAAGGTTTGGGAATGTGAAACTCCTTGAGGAACCGCATGCGCGGATTCGAGACCTGCTCCCAAGGCTCGGCGTCGAGGTCGATGAGTTCGACCTGCTTGCGTGCGGCCATCTCGTCATATCCCAACTCACGGAAGGCGCGCCGGGTGTTGCCGTCACCCGAGCCTTCCGCCACGATGATGTGCGCCGTGGAGTGCATGCGAATGTAGTCAATGGCCGCCTCGACGCAGGCCGCCGGCGTCGTGATGGGATGGGGCGAATGATTGACAAGATTGGGTTTGAGCACAACGCGGGTTTGGCGGGCCAACAGCTCGCCGGCGTTGCATTTATCCAAGGCGCGCGACACTGAGTCAGGATACGAGCTAAACTCCTCGACCGCCACGCGCACGCCCGTCGCAGCTTGTACCGTCACGTTCCCTCCTCGCCGTTTCGATGCAAGTAACGCCCGGGGACGGCGCGCTATTCCGGAAACTGCCTGCAGCGCTGGCGGTTCACCTGCTGGCGTTCTCGAGAGCTTCCTGCATGCGGTCGCCCTGCACGCCGTGGTGTGTCGCCGACCATACGGCTGCCTTGTCTTTGACGAGGATGATCTGCGGGGACTGGTGCTGCACCGCAAGGTCATCGGCGATCTGGTTCGACACCGGCCGGTTCTCGATGACCTTGACCATAAAGATGTCCGGGGCGTCCTCCGCGTTTTGACGGCCATATTCAGTGACACGGTCATGCGCCGCCGCGGAGATTGGACACGACGTGCTGTGTTTAAACACAAAAACGGGTTTCTGGATGGAAGCGTCGAGGCACGCCTCCCAATCCTGCGGGCCTGTCAATTCTTTCATCTGTCGAGCTCCTTACGTGTCGGCCTTTGGGCGGCTACTGACCATTAGCTGAGAGGCAAGTGAATGCTCATCCCGCCTGTTTGCCTGTGTCACTCTGGCCGATCTTGATTTCCTTGCGTGTACGGACACTGAGAAATGTGATGTCCTCGATGTGAAAGTCGGAGACAGATTCGACGGATACTTCGCGGTCAAACTCCTGGGCGATGGCGTCGAGAAGGTCTTTGTTTTCGTTGCGGAGCCGCCGGGCAACGTCAGGATGGACCTGCAAGATGACGGCCTTTTCCTTCGAGCGGCAGAAAAGACTCTGCAACTGGCGCAACGTTGCGAACGTCATTGTGGTGATAGACCGTATCAGGCCGCTTCCTTCGCAATAGGGGCAGGGTTGTGACAGGGCCTTGACAAGGTTGTGCTTAACCCGTTTCCGGGTCATTTCGATCATCCCGAGTTCGGAAATCTCAGACACGGTAGTCTTGGCGCGGTCTCGCTTGAGGCATTCCTGGAGGCGTTTGAGCAGCTCGCGCTTGTTGCGCTCGTATTGCATGTCGATGAAATCGATCACGATGATGCCGCCAAGATCCCGCAGACGCACTTGGCGCGCGATCTCTTCGGCCGCCTCGAGATTGGTCTTGAGAACGGTCTCTTCGAGGTTTTTGCGGCCGGTAAAGCGCCCGGTGTTGACGTCGATGGCGATCAGGGCCTCGGTCTGGTCGATGCAGATATGGCCGCCGCTCCTGAGATAGACCTTTCGGTTCAGGGCCTTGTTTATCTCAGGTTCGATGGCCATCTTTTCAAAGAGCGGGGTGCGGCCGCGGTATAGTTTGCACCGTTTCTTGAGGTTGGGCGCGAAGTTTTCGAGAAAGTTGAGAATGCGGCTGTACTCGACTTCGCTATCGACGGTCAGGCGGTTCACATCGTTTGTGAAGGAATCGCGGATAATGCGCAAGATGGGCCCGATGTCCTCATGAAGAAGGGCGGGGCCTTTCATGGATTCCATTTTGGCGCGCACCTTTTTCCACACCTTGGCAAGGTACGCGACGTCTGGCTGGAAATCGGCCTTGCTTTTGTTTTCGGCGGCCGTGCGCATAATGAGGCCGAGCCCATCCGGACGAAGCTTATGGAGAATGCGCTTGAGGCGGTCGCGCTCGCGATCGCTCTCGATTTTGCGCGATACGCCCAAGTGCTTGACCGTCGGCATGAGCACGCAGTACCGGCCGGGCAGGGTGATGTAGTTGGTGACGCGCATCCCTTTGCTGCCCAGGCTGTCTTTGCTGACCTGCACCATAATGTACTGGTTCTTCTTGAGCATTGACTCGATGGAGGGCGATTTCTGCCGTTGCGATTTCTTGCGGGGTTTGGCGGTTCCCTCTTCGAACACGAAATCGCCCGTGCCTTCCGTACCGGCGATGTCGGACACATAGAGGAAACCATTTTTTTCGAACCCGATGTCAATGAACGCAGCCTGAATGCCCGGCACAATCGAATCGACGCGGCCCTTGTAGATGTTGCCGACAAGGCTGCGGCTTTCGTGGCGTTCGATAGAGAGTTCGGCGAGCCGTTTCTCTTCGAGCAGCGCGATTCGTGTTTCGAGCGGGGCTACATTGATCACAAACTCCTTCATTCTTTCTCCGCGTTGTAGGCGGCTTGCGCCACCTGTCAGGTACGCGTGGCCGGGCTGTCGGCAAAGCGCACGCCGTGTCGTTCCATTTTCAGGAGCAGGGCGTCTTCGGGCGGCGTGCCAAAGACCGACGCGATCACCTCCTCGGGTTTCGGGGTGCCTTCCGCGCGTACCTCAATGTCCATAATCACTTCTCCGGGGCCCACCTCGAGTTTCGAGACGCTACGGCGCAAATCCAAGGTGCGTTTCTGCCCCTTCCGGAGCCGAACAAGCGGCCACGTATCCGCGCGGCAAAACCGCTCCGCTTTTTCCGGCGGGAATACGCCGGCTACCCGATAGCGGAAGGTTCTTGCAACCGCCTTGACGCTTCGCGCGCCGGGCGGCAGCCGCCGCGCCGATCGTACCTCGAGCCCGGCGGGCAACTCGGCGGCCAGCCGGGCCATAAAGGCCGTGCCGGTGATCGGCTCCACCAATTCAAAATCGACATATTCGCATTGACTCGTGTGCGCGGGCGCCAGATGCGGGCCCGCCTGAAGCCGCGGCACACCGTGCCTGGTTCGGGCTACGGGCAACGCCGCCCGAGCGGCAGCGCTGCGCACACGTTCAACGAAATCCTTAAATGGCATGCCGGCGAGGGCCGGGCCGCGTGCCAAGCGCACACGCAACACGCTCATCCATTCTCCTCTGCACGGCCAGGGTTTATTTCTCGGAAAACATCCCTTTTCGCACGTTTACACTAAGCATACTGCCGATACACATCATCGTCGTCAAGTAAAACGAGCCGCCGTAGCTCAAAAACGGCAGCGGAAGGCCCGTAATCGGCATCAAATGTATCGTAATGGCAATATTCACAAACACGTGCACGGCCAACACGGCCACACATCCCACCGCGAGCAGATTTCCGGCCGGATCGGTGCAGTCTCCGGACAGCATAAACCCCCGTATCAAAAATGCGGTGAATAATGCAATGACCAGGACGGCCCCGACAAAGCCGCGTTCCTCTCCCAACAGGGAAAAGATGAAATCGGTGCGGTATTCCGGCAAGAAGCGCAGATGCGTTTGCGTTCCCTGGCCAACGCCCTTGCCCCACATCTGGCCGCTGCCGACCGCGATTTTTGCCTGGATGATCTGGTAGCCTTCATCGGCCGGGGCGCTGGTGGGGTCGACAAATGTCATGACGCGGTCGCGCTGGTAAGGCTCGAGTTTCATCCACGCTACAGGCATCAACGCGACTCCCACCAGGATGAGGGCCACCAGATGCCA
This sequence comes from Candidatus Hydrogenedentota bacterium, assembly GCA_007130675.1. Taxonomy (GTDB): domain Bacteria; phylum Hydrogenedentota; class Hydrogenedentia; order Hydrogenedentales; family SLHB01; genus UBA2224. The sequence continues at coordinate 4,199 of SLSB01000681.1, forward strand.
TTTGCGGCATCCAGCGGTGAAGACCATCACAAATGCCAGCGGCATAAAGGTAATGGCTGTTCCCAGGTCCGATTGCGTAACGACAAGAAAACTCGGAATACCCGCAATAGCAAGAGCAACCGCCAAATAGGGAAACTTGCGTATACGCGGCCCGATTTTCGAGAGATACCAGGCGAGTGCATAGATAACCCCCAGTTTTGCGAATTCAGACGGCTGCACTCCGAATGGCCCGATACGGAACCAGCGGCTGCCGGGGCGCATGACCAGTATCACAATTAGAGTTGCCAGCGCCCCTACATAAAACAGTGGCCCCAGAGACACCAGAAAACGATAGTCAATACATACGAGTATCAAGGCCAATAGGGTCCCCACGGCAAGAAACATCCCATGCCGCGCAAAATGGGCGGTTGCCTCGCCCGCGCCATGCCCATGACTGGCGCTGTGCATGTTCGACAGTCCGATGTAGGCCAGCGCGGCCACGAGCAAGACCAACAGCCAATCCAGATGCCCGAGATTGCGCCAGTTGACAATGCGGATGTGCGAATCCATCAAGCGGAGATCGCGCTCGAGCTGACTCATGGCGCTTCCTCCTCGGCTCGGGCAATCCGCATGTCTCTGGGCAGATGGGCATAGAAATACTCGATAAGCTGTCTGGTTATCGGGGCGGCCACGGAGCTGCCGTGCATTCCATGCTCGACGATCACGGCGATCGCAATCGGCGGGTCTTGGTCAGCGACAGCCGCCACGAACCAGGCGTGGTCGCGTTCCGTTTTCGGGATCTCCTCATCGCTGCTGTACCGCCGGGACTGTATGACGGATGCGGTGCCTGTCTTCCCAAGCACCACCATACCGGGAATGCGCGCCTCGATGCCGGTGCCGGCGCTGGGCCGCTCGGTCTTTTCGACACATTTGCGCATACCTTTGTGAACGACCTCGAGGGTGTGTTCGCTGATCGGCAAAGGAGTGATGTCGGGGCCAAGCGTCTTGTTGAGATAGGGCCTGACACGATTCCCGCCGTTGACAACCGCGGCCATCATCACCGCCGCCTGCAATGGGGTGACTGCCACCTGGCCTTGGCCGATCGAGACATTTACGGTTTCTCCCGGATACCAGCGCTGCTCCCAGGGATCGCCGTCGGGATGCTGCTGTCTTTTCCACTCGGCAGACGGCACCAAGCCGGCTTCCTCTGCCCCGGGCGGCACGTCGAGGCCCGTAACGATGCCCAGACCGAGCATTTCCGCCCACCTGTTAATGTTATCGATGCCGAGTTTGGTCCCGGCGTTGTAGAAAAACTCATTACACGAATATGCCAGCGCGTCGATTACGTCGGTGCGGCCGTGCCCGCCGTATTTGTAGCGCCAGCACCGCCACGGACGGCTCACCCCCGGCAGCCGGAAAAAGCCGTCGCAACCGTAAACGGTGTGCTCGGAAATCACGCCCTCTTCGAGCGCCGCGATCGCCATGGCCACTTTAAAGATTGAGCCGGGAGGATAATGTTCCTGAAACGCGCGGTTTCGCATTGGGCTTGGCCGCGCCTGAAGCAGAGCGGTGCGCTCGCGCCCATAGCCCGCCCGCACGAAAACCCCGGGGTCATAACGCGGGGTGCTTGCCAACGCGAGGACCTCCCCGGTATTGGCCTCGAGCACCACAATAGCGCCGCGTTCGGCCCCGAGCAGTTCCTCGCACTTGGCCTGAAGGCCGATATCGAGCGTGAGCGTGAGGGAGCGCCCGGGCACGGGATCGCGGCTGAACTCGAGTTCCTGGCGCAGCCGCCGGCCGAGGCTGTCGGTCTGCACGATCGGGCGCCCAAACTCGTCGGTGCGCAATTGTGGCTCGCTTTGGTTGTAAATGACTACGCAGAGCTGCCCGTCACGCCCGCGGAGAACGGGGTCATACATTTGTTCGATGCCCATCCGGCCGATCCGGTCGCCCATGCGGAATGCCGGCCCCCACGCTGTGAGCTCCTCGCGGCTGATTTCGCCAATGTAACCCAGAATCTGGCCGGCTACTTCGCCATAGTGATACCGCCGCAGCGGCCGAACGATTGTGTAAACACCGGGCAGTTCGAACGAGTATTCCTCGACGCGGGCCAGCTCGGTTTTCGTGACATTCTGCTTGACCAGTATCTGCGTAAACGGTCTTCGTTCGTATTGCGCGATACGCTCGAGCAGCGCGTCGCCATCGATAGCCAACAGGTGCTCGAGCCTGCGGGTCACGGCCTCGCGCTCATGCTCCTTGCAGTCCGCGGGCACAAACACGATGTCGCAGGCCGGTTGGGTGTCGGCGAGCACCACGTCTTCATTGCGCGCGTAGATGATGCCGCGCGGCGCCTCAAGCCGCTGGAAATGCAGCCGGTTTTCGTTCGACGCCTGGGCGTACTCGTTGCCATGGATGATCTGCAGATCCCACAGTCGGAGCACAAGAATTGACTGAAGGACGAGCAACCCCACCATCATGGCGTGCAGACGCCGGGAGGCGCCTTCAAAGCGTTTTGGCTTTTCCCGCTCCAGAAGCATCTTAGACCCTCACGATTGTGGCGAATAATGCCGCCGAAACAACCGGTCCATCGCAAAAAATACAAACGGCGTCAACAACGCTGTGTATAGCGTACTGGGAATGACGGTCTGCTTCAACGAAGCAAACACCGCCCATTGCGGATCCTGAACCGCCTGAATGACCGAGTAACACAGGCCAAAGAAGATACCGGCGATGCAGACCAGCCCGACCTTGACCGCGGGATGCTGCGTAATCAGGCGAACTGCGACGCGGGCCGTAAGAAACCCCACCGCGACATAACACAGGACGTGATGGCCAAGCACGCTGTCGCGCGCCACATCCTGGAACAGCCCGCCCAGTACCCCGCTGAACATCGCCCGCTCTTCGCCGTCAATGATGGCAAAGTAAATCACCACGAGCAATACCAGGTTGGGTGTGACCCCTTTCACCTGAACAGCATCCAGCCACGTGGTCTGTATCAGTGCCGTCGCGGCCATCAGTATGGCCCATGTAATGTTCTTTCGCATGGGTTCCCTACGGAGCGTAACGTTCCTGCATCGAGCGCTCATCCGGCATGGGATGCGCGCGCGACACCGCGCCTTGCGGGCGCGGCCGGCCGCGTATTTCCTCGGCCGGTATCAGGGCTTGGGTAATCACAAACACTTCATCAAGGCTTTGAAAATTGGCGTCGGGCAGCACACGGGCCTTCTTTTGCAGCGTTTGTCCGGCTTCAACGCCGACCACCGTGCCGATGGGCCGCCCCGCCGGGTAGATGCCGCTGCCCATGGTGATCACACGGTCACCCACGCCAATCTGGTCTTTCATGTCGATGTATTCCATCTCGCACACGGCATTGGCGCCGACCTGCCCGGTGCCGCGCACAATGCCCCGCACCCGGTTGCGCACGGTCAGTGCGCCGATCTTGCAGTCGGGATTGTGCAAGGTCAGCACGGTAGCGTTGACCGGGCTTACCTCGGAGACGACCCCGACGACCGCTCCGTCCGGCGCGAGCACGCACATGGCGCGCTCGATGCCGTGGGTGCGGCCCCGGTCGATGACAAATGCACCCAGCGAACGCGAGATGATCGCCGCAGGCAGTAATGTTACGGCCGTTTCACTGCGCTCGAAATCGAGCATCTGGCGGAGCCGCCTCTGCTCTGCTCGAAGCTCTTCGTAATCAGCAAGCCGCTGGGCCAGCTCGGCGCGTTCCTGCTGCAGGCGGTTCACCTCACGATAGTTGTGGTGATAATCCAGCACGAATTCCGCGGCGTACGAGTAAGCATTCTCGGTGAAATTCAACGCGATCCAGAACGGATGCGACGCCACCGACACCCCGGTGCGCAGGGCGTCGCTCACTAGTGACCCGCGCTTGCCCGCCGCCAGGGAGGCCAGCGAAAGCAGCACAAGCACAGTCAGAATAATGGTCGCGCGATGTTCGCGTATGCGTCGCTGTAAGCTCACGCTACGTTACCCAGCACATTGCGCTACGGAAGCCAGTCCAGCGGCGTTGTGAGCGGTCAAGCCGATGGCTCAGACCTCCTCATCCTGAAAATCCTTTAACCCTTCCAGGTATTTCCCCGTGCCGAGAACCACTGCGGTGAGCGGGTCTTCGGCAACGGTTACATGCAGGCCCGTTTCTTTGGATAACAACTGGTCGAGGCCGCGCAGAAGCGCGCCGCCTCCGGCCAAGACTACCCCGCGATCTACAATGTCGGCCGACAACTCGGGCGGGGTGCGCTCGAGTGTCACGCGCACCGCGTCCACGATTGCCCCCACCGGCTCGCGCAGGGAATCGCGGATTTCTTCCGAAGTGATGGTCAGGATCTTGGGCAGGCCCATCACCTGGTCCCTGCCTTTGACCTGCATTTCCAATTCATTCTTAAGGGGAAACGCGGAACCGATGGTGATTTTGATTTCCTCGGCGGTGCGCTCGCCGACCATCATGTTGTACGTGCGTTTAAGATGCTGGATGATCGCCTGATCCATTTCGTCGCCCGCCACGCGGACCGACTTGCAGAACACGATGCCGCCGAGGGCGATCACGGCCACTTCGGTGGTGCCGCCGCCGATATCGACGATCATACAGCCCTGGGGTTCCTGCACGGGCAGCCCGGCCCCGATGGCCGCGGCCATCGGCTCTTCAATGGTGAACACCTTTTTTGCCCCGGCTTGGGCGGCGCTTTCGGTCACTGCGCGTTTCTCGACCGCCGTAATGCCCGAAGGCACACAGACCGCGACCCGCGGCCACGCAAGCCGGCGCCGGTTGTGGACCTTTTGAATGAAATACCGGAGCATCGCCTCGGTAATTTCAAAATCGGCGATCACGCCGTCTTTCATCGGCCGGATCGCCACAATGTTGCCGGGCGTTCGGCCGATCATGTTCTTGCCTTCATTCCCGACGGCGCGCACGCGGCCCGTATCTTTGTTGATAGCAACCACGGAAGGTTCGCTGAGCACGATACCCTGGCCTTTCACATACACCAGCGTATTCGCGGTGCCGAGGTCAATCCCCATGTCGTGCGAAAACAGTCCGGGAAGGAAGTTCAAGAATCGAAACACAATATCACCCTTTTTCTACCACTGGGATTCACCCCAAGAGCTGTCATAAGCCCTCATATTATAAGGTCTTGTGTGGGATTTGTATTCCCCGGCAAAATTATACCAGAACCACAGGTCAAATCAAAAAGAATTCGCGAAACCCTCACGCTATTCTCCCAAAAAACTCGCCAGGTGTCCAGGATGCCTATCCTCACCTGTTGCCGACCTGCTGCCGCGAACACTATACCGCAAAACGAAGCCCTGCGGCTACCCGCACCCCAAACCCCACGACCCTGGACATCTCCAGACATCCCCTGTGTGTGGCTGAGCCGTATGGTGCAGCGCCACAGGCGATTCAGCAACGGGTTGCACATCGTCGCGAATACACGTTTTGAGGTCACAAAAAAAGACCCGAGATTATCGCGCATTTATTATTAATTCAGGCGAGTCTGAGTTGGTGAGAAATGCGCAGACTTGGGTTTCTAAGAAAGCACTTGCAAGAAAATGGTGTTGAAGTCCATTATGGTTAACCGCGAGACGGTCATGGGCGCGGACCAACGCAGTACGATTTACACCAGACCCGAACATAGTCCTGTCTGCCCCCAACACAAGGAAGAAACAGCGCCATGTCAAAACTGCGTAAGAAATGGTTGGTGACGGTCTCGGTGATAGTGCTTCTAAGTGTCCTGGGCCTCGTCGCATGGTACGAACTGGCGGCCCCGGAGGATTTTCAAGGCATTGCACGCGCCAATGGCCGTATCGAGACAGGGGAGTTCGACATTGCTCCCAAGATGCCCGGCCGCGTGCAGGAGATCCTGGTACGAGAAGGCGAGTTCGTCGAACGGGGGCAGGTGCTGGCGGTGATCGACACCGCAGCCCTTCAGGCGCAACGTCGCGAAGCGGAAGCACATGTGGAGAGAGCGCGCGCCGAAGTCACAACCGCGCAAAGCCAACTCGAGCAGAGCGAAAGCGAAAGAGCTGCCGCACACGCCTTGGTGAACCAGCGCATGGCCGAATTGGATATCGCCCAGAAAACAGCCGCCCGCTCGTCTGCACTGGCGGATGAAGGCGCCGCTCCACAACAGCGGGCCGATGATGACAGGGCGCGCGTGCATCGTGCTGACGCCGCCGTTAGTGCTGCGCGTGCCCAGGTGGCCGCGGCCGATGCGGCTATCGCCACCGCCCGGTCACGGGTCGCCGCGGCCGAATCTGCTGTCGAGGCCGCCCAGGCAGCGGTCGAGCGGATAAGCGAAGATATCGAAGACAGCACCCTCAAGGCTCCACGCGATGGAAGAGTGCAATACCGCATCGCAGAGCCAGGCGAAGTGCTGGGCGCGGGTGCTCCGCTGCTGAACGTGGTGGATTTGAGAGATGTGTATATGACCTTCTTTCTGCCCACGGCCGAGGCGGGGCGGGTGGCTATCGGCTCTCAAGTGCGGCTGGTCCTTGATGCCGCCCCCCAACACGTCATTCCGGCAGAGGTCTCGTTTGTAGCCGACGTCGCCCAGTTTACCCCGCGAACCGTCGAGACCGAGAGAGAACGGGAAAAACTGATGTTTCGCATTCGCGCACACATTCCGGAAGAAATTCTCGAAGAGCATATTGTCGAGCTTAAACCGGGACTCCCCGGCATGGCTTATGTTCGCCTGGATCCGGACGTGGCATGGCCCGACCATTTGCAAGTGGAAGAACCGTCATGAGTGAGGAAGGTCCTGGCGGAACGACGGGGGCGCCTCCCTCAAGGCACGTGGCGCGCCTGCATGACGTGCACCTGCATTACCGGAAGACCACCGCGCTCGACGGCGTGACCCTCGATATCCCGGACGGCTCGATGGTTGGCCTGATTGGCCCCGACGGGGTCGGCAAGTCCAGTCTAATGGCGCTGGTGGCGGGCGCGCGTGCCGTGCAGGCGGGGTATGTCGAGACGTTGGGTGGAGACATGACCGACGCACAGCATCGCCGTGCCGCATGCCTCCACATTGCGTACATGCCGCAAGGGCTGGGCAAGAACCTCTACCCTGCGCTGACGATCGAGGAAAACCTTCAGTTCTTCGGCCGCTTATTTGGGCATGACGCGGACGAGCGCCGCCGGCGCATCGACGAATTGACCGCCGCCACGGGGCTGCAGCCTTTTCTGAACCGCCAAGTGGGCAGGCTCTCGGGCGGCATGAAACAGAAGCTTGGCCTGTGCTGCGCCTTGATCCACGACCCGCAACTACTCATTCTCGACGAGCCAACGACAGGCGTTGACCCGCTTGCACGTAACCAGTTCTGGGACCTTATCAATCGCATTCGGGCCCGGAGTTCCGAGATCAGCGTGCTGATCTCTACGGCCTACATGGACGAGGCCGAGCGTTTCGACTGGCTCGTCGCGATGGACGCGGGCCGGGTGCTGGCCACGGGCACGCCCCGCGAACTGCATGAGCAGACCGGCACGGACTCGCTCGAGGCCGCGTTTATCGCCCTGCTCCCCGAAGAAAAAAAGCGCGGTCACAAAACGGTCGAGGCTCCGCCATTGGAAGAAGACCGGGGCGCAGATACCGCCATCGAGGCGCGCGACTTAACCAAGCGCTTCGGCGACTTCACCGCCGTGGACCACGCCAGCTTCCGTATTCGCCGGGGAGAGATTTTCGGCTTTCTCGGGTCGAACGGTTGCGGAAAGACCACCACCATGAAGATGCTCACCGGCCTGCTTCCCGCCAGTGAAGGCCAGGCATGGTTGTTTGGAAATAAGGTGGACCCGCACGATATTGCGACGCGGCAGCGCGTGGGCTACATGTCGCAGGACTTCTCGCTCTACTCCGAGCTGAGCGTTCGTCAGAACCTGGTTTTGCATGCCCGTTTGTTTCATGTGGGCGAGCACAAAGTCCCTTCGCGCGTTGACGAGATGGTCGAGCGGTTTGGTCTCGGCGGTGTCCTCGACGCTTTGCCATCCAGCCTGCCACTCGGCGCCCGCCAGCGCCTGTCCCTCGCGGTGGCCATGGTTCATAAACCGGAACTGCTGATTCTAGATGAACCCACCGCGGGCGTCGATCCGGTTGCGCGCGACAACTTCTGGCAGCTCATGATAGACCTCTCGCGTGGAGACAACGTAACCATCTTCCTGTCGACTCACTTCATGAACGAAGCGAAACGGTGCGATCGGATCTCACTGATGCACGCGGGCCAGGTGCTTGCGAGCGGTGCGCCAGACAAATTGATCCGCGAGCAAGGGACGGAAACTCTCGAGGAAGCTTTCATCGCCTACCTCAAGGATGCACAGGGCGAGCCCGAGGAGCAGCCGGACGCGGGCAGCCTCGACACAACAACTCCCCCGCGGGAGACCGCCAGGAGTTCGCGCAAATCCCACCACCGCCGTTTCAGCGTGGCGCGGGCCTTCAGCCATACCCTACGCGAGTTCTTGGAACTCCGATGCGATCCGTTGCGCGCCACGCTGGCCCTCGCAGGCAGTGCGTTCATGATGTTTATTGTCGGATTCGGAATGAATATGGACGTCGAAGATCTCTCGTTTGCGGTGCTCGACATGGACCAGACCGCGCTCAGTCGAGACTATGCGCTCAACATCTCCGGTTCCCGCTATTTTGTGGAGCATCCCCCCATTACGAGCTATGTCGACCTCGATCGGCGCATGCGGAGCGGGGAGTTGTCGCTCGCAATTGAAATTCCCCCCGGATTTGCACGAAGCATGAAACGTGGGACACCCGTTCCGACGGGCGATTGGGACAGGCAGGAGCAGGCCCCCGCTCAGATTGGCGCGTGGGTCGACGGCGCTATGCCGTCGCGCGCAGAAACGATCAAGGGCTACGTCGAGGGCATGCATCAGCACTGGTTGGCCACAGTGGAGAGGCAACAGTTCAGGCAGAACATTTCTGCCCAGGCCGCCACGGTCGAGACACGCTTTCGCTACAATCCGCAGTTGGAAAGCCTGCCTGCAATGGTGCCGGCCGTGATTGCCATTCAGCTTATACTGATTCCGGCGATGCTCACCGCGATGGCCATTGTGCGCGAGAAGGAACTCGGCTCGATTACCAACCTCTATGTCACGCCGGTCACCCGAATGGAGTTCTTGCTCGGCAAGCAACTTCCCTACGTTGTCTTGTCGATGCTGAGTTTCTTCCTGATGCTGCTGCTGGCCGTCACGGTGCTCGGCGTGCCCCTGAAAGGCAGCGTCTTCACTTTAACGCTGGGGGCGCTCATCTATGTCTTGTTTTCCACCGGGTTTGGCCTGCTGGTGTCGACGTTTACCCGCAGTCAGATCGCCGCGTTGTTCACGGCGGCGCTCGCAACCATCATCCCGGCCATCCAGTTTTCCGGATTGTTCGAACCTGTCTCCTCGCTGGAAGGAGCGGGACAGGTAATCGGCCAGTTCTACCCCGCGACGCACTTCATGACAATCAGCCGCGGCGTGTTCAACAAGGCCCTGGGGTTCTCGGCCTTGTATCGCTCTTTGGGCGCCATGCTCCTTGCGGTGCCGGTGATCATAGGGTTGTCGCTGTTCTTATTGAAGAAACAGGAAGTTTAACGATGCGCAAGATCTCCAACATCTACCGGCTTGGGGTGAAAGAATTCTGGAGTTTGCTTCGCGACCCTGTACTGCAGGTGCTGATTGTGTACAGTTTCACGGGGTCGATCTATGTTGCCGCGACCGGCATGCCCGGGACTTTGAACAACGCCGCGATCGCGATTGTCGATGAAGACCAGTCTGTGTTATCGACCCGCATCATCGCATCCTTTCACCCGCCGCATTTTATGCCGCCAGAGGAGATCTCGCTCGACGAGGTCGACCCCGGCCTGGATATGGGCACCTACACCTTCGTGCTCAACATCCCGCCGTATTTCCAGCGCGATGTGCTGGCTGGAGATGCACCCGCGCTCCAACTGCTTGTTGATGCCACCCGGATAAGCCAGGCGTTTTCCGGAAGCGGAGCCATCCAGCAGACCGTTCTTGGCCAAGTCAATGAATTTGTTCAGGGCCGGGCCGGTTCTGCCCCGGCGCCAGTCGCTTTGGCGTTGCGCGCGCGCTTTAACCCGGTCCTCGAAGTGGAGTGGTTCGCTTCGGTAATGGAGATCATCAACCGAGTCACCATGCTTTCGATTCTTCTTGCCGGAGCGGCACTGATCCGGGAACGCGAACACGGGACCGTCGAGCACCTCCTGGTGATGCCCGTAACCCCCGGTGAAATCATGGTCGCCAAGATCTGGTCGATGGGCCTGGTGGTTCTGGTGGGCACGGCGTTCGCGTTGACGTTCATTGTCCGGATGATGCTGGGTGTACCCATCGAAGGCTCGGTAGCCTTGTTCCTGTTTTGTGCGACCCTCCACCTGTTTGCCACCACCTCGATGGGCATCTTTATGGCCACCGTGGCACGTTCGATGCCAGAGTTCGGCATACTGCTGATATTGACGATTCTGCCGCTTCGAATGCTATCAGGAAGTGCGACGCCGCGCGAGAGCATGCCCGAATTCGTCCAGAACATAATGCTGGCAGCCCCAACCACACATTTTGTTTCAGCGGCTCAGGCGATCCTGTACCGTGGAGCCGGCTTCGACGTAGTCTGGCCGCAATGTCTTGTGCTCATGACGATCGGCATGGTGTTTTTTATCATCGCCTTGACCCGCTTCCGCAAGACCATAGAAACGTTTGCGTGAAATCATCAGGCGCGAGGCCGGCGCATCGTCGCTCGCGTACACCAGAGCCGTTTTCCTTTTCCCGCGACGAATTCGGTATAGTCATACGCGCAAATACCAAACAAAACGGCGGCACCGCTATTCGAAAACATGGCGCATCGGTCACAACCGGGCGTACGAGTCTCTGCACGAAGGAGGTTCGGTCGTTCCCGGCGGATCCCGAAACATCATAGGCAAAGGGGGTAACATGCTACACCAGTTGGCAATCGTAATCGCGATGATGGCGGCCAATGCCGGCAGCGGGGAGGCTGATATGGAACGCAACAGCCTGGTCTTTGATTATTTCGAGCGGGCGGCGGACAACACCGAGCTTCAGCTTGCCTGGGACGCTGCCTCGGAGGCCGAGCATGAGGCCTGGCGGGAGCAATTCGAACCAAAACTCCTCGAACTGCTTGGACGTGACCCCGAGCCTGTGCCGCTTGCCGTCGATTGGGCCGAAGAAGACAAGATGGAGACCGACCTCTACACCCGGCACAAGGTCTATGTGCGGTCCGAGGCGGATTACTGGGTGCCGATGTATTACTACGTGCCGAAGAATGCGCAAGAGCCCCGTCCCGCCTTGATCTGCCTGCACGGCCACTCGGGCATCCTGCCCTATATCGGCGAAGGTGATGAAGGACAGCGCGAGAGAAGCAGGGAACACGAACTCGACTACGCCGTGAAATTCGCCGAGGCCGGGTATGTCGTCGCGGCCATCGTGCAGCGCGGCTGGAACGAAACCCGCCACGAAACGCCGCATAGCTGCCATCGCGTCACCATGGACTCCTTTCTTCTGGGCATGACCCCCGTCGGACTGCGCACGTGGGACGCCATGCGCGTCGTCGATTTTCTGCTCACGCAGGACGATGTGGATCCCGAGCGCATCGGCACGGCGGGCCTGTCGGGTGGCGGCACGACGGCGCTGTTTCTCGCCGCGCGCGAGCCGCGCATCCAACTGGCCATGATCGCGGGGTATTTCTGCACCTTTCGCGATTCGATCTTTACGATCCATCACTGCATCTGCAATTGCGTGCCGGGCATCATGCAGTGGGGCGAGATGAGCGACGTCGCCGCGCTGTTTGCCCCGCGGCCCATGCTCATCATCAGCGGCGACGAAGACCGGATCTTCCCGATCGACGCCACCGAACGCGCGTACGCGGAACTCGAGAAGACCTACGCACTGCTCGGTGCTCAAGACAACCTCGACAGCGACTTCTTCGAAGGCGTTCACCAGTGGAGTAACCGGAAGACGCTTCCGTTTCTGGAGAAACATTTCGGCGGGTTCTGAGGCGTGCGCCGAGAACGCCTGCTGATGCCGAAGAATCTGATGCGTGGCGATCACATGCGCTGGTCATGTCAATAGCGCTGCAGCAGCTCGAGCATCTTGCGGTCGAGCTGGTGGCCGTGAAAGGGTTCATAGTCCACGTCGTCGCGGCCACTGTCGAGAATCCCGAAGGCGCCGCGGAAATTCCACAATGCCCAGCCGAGGCCTGCACGCTCGAACACGCGCAGGTTATCTTCCATCCATCGCAGGGTCACGTCATGCGGGGTTTTGTTGTAGGCGCCCCACTCGCCGACCATGACGCCCGTGCCTTGCTGGCGCAATTCGGCCCAACGCGCGAAGCGGGTCTCCCAGAGCCAGTCCGCATTCTGCACGACAGCGGTTTGGAACCGCCCCGTTTCCGGGTCGATCGTGATGGTCAGGTTGGGCTCTTCCCATTTTGGGATAATGTTTATGCGGTCATATTCCCCGTCTTCGTTGTGGAGGGCCAGGCGGGAAATGGAAAGCCAGTCACCTTCGGTGTTATCGAGGATCACCGTATGGGCGCCCGCCGGTATCGGTATACGCACTTCCTGTTCGTAGAGCCCCCGATAACTGTTGTACTCCTCGCGGAGAATGCTCTCTTTCCAGGGGCCTTCACCCGGACCCGGCGTAAAGGACTCTGCCAAAACCTTTTCGCCATCGAGCCAAACGGTAAGCCGCGCATGGACCGACACCGAATCCACCATAACGGCGAGGGTCACCGGTTCGCGCACGTTCGTGCGTATCTCGAGGGGCGATTTCAAATGCTGCTTCGCGGGGCCGTAAAGGAAGCCGCCGCTGGCGCTTCGTGACGGCCATTCGGGCACCGGAAACCGATCGGCGCCATCCATCCAACTGGCCAGGTAATGCGACACCCCTGAAGGCAAATAGCCTCGGGTAGCTTGGGCGATGCCTGAAGACACGAGTTCGTCGCAAGGGTCGCCACCCCATGAGAGACCGTCGGCAATGATAAGCCTGTCGGGGTCTTCGGCCCAGATGGCTTCAGCGATCTTCGTTACCACCTCGGCATAGGCTTCGCCGCTGATTCCATACGGCTCGTTGAACAGGTTGAAGCTGAGCAGGCGGTTGGGCACACCCTTGTACCGCCGGGCGAAGTATCCCCAGTGCATGGCGCAAACACGTTGCGTCTCTTCGTCTTCCCAGAGACTGGTGGGCTCCGGCGGGCGCGCTACCGTATGCCCGGGAGCCCGGTGGAAATTCATGCTCACATGGATGCCATATTTCGCGCCGAACTCGAGCGCCTGGTCCAAGTCCGCAAACGCGTCCTCGTTGATCTGCTCCCAGTCGCCATCGAGTATCCAGAATCGGTAATCCATGGGCAGCCGCACGAAGTTGAACCCGAGTTCCGATATAAGACGAAAGTCTTTCTCCCGAAATGGCCCGGAGGAATCCCATTCCAGGATGAATTTCTCGAGAAGATTGAATCCCCGCCACCGGGGTAGCGCTTCCGGGGTGGCTTCGGGCAGGTCTGCGGCCTCGTAACATATGGCCGGCAATCCCGTGTGAAAACTCCCGAGCAGGATGAGCATGCAAACAAAACTCATGGCATTTCTCGCTTTTCGTGATCCCAAAAGGGGAGTGCAAAGGGACCGACGCCTTCTCTTGAGCATTAAGACCAAGCAAGACAGATGGCCTTCCATGCCACTATCTAGAGTGTCTTAGGTGGCATGGTCTTCCAGGCCATGATCATGGGCAAGATGCCCATGCCACTTCAATGGGCCTGACGTGGTGTCTTGCTCAGTAGAACCGCGCAAGACGCGGTGTCCGCAACTTTTCCCGATGTTCGCTCGAGCCCGATGCCGATTTCGATCCCGATACCGATAGCGATCCCGATGGGGGAGTGCAGACCTTTTCGCTGGGTCGCGGGCTGGCACACAACCCCTTCGCAATCAAACTGTTCATTGCGTCGCTACGTATTCTCTAAAGGTCGCTTCCTGCTGTGTCATTCCCACACGTATTGCGGAATCTTCATGAGTTCCCCGTCTCTCAGGGCGCTTTGGTGTGCGACAATCCCCGATACGGTCATGTTGAGCGACTGAGCAATATCCACAAGGGGCGTACGATCCTCGAGAAGGGCGGTGACAAATTCGTTGCCCAAGTAGCCGTGTGAACCGCCGTGTCCCCCCGCGGCCACACCCGGTGGCAGAGGCGGTTTGTGCAGATTGATGCCCGAGATATCGGCAATCCCCTCATAGTCCATGCCGGTCATGCTTCCTTTCTCTCCGCGCACGCGACCCATTTCGCCGCTATGGCCCGGTGTGTCCCAGCTTACCGCCATGCGCGCCATGCCGCCTTCGCTGTTGCGGAACAAGGCGATCTCCGTGCCGAATGGATTCTGATAGGGATTATTCTCCGGTTTGAGATGGTCGATAATGCTGGGTATGCCCATGCAGGAGACTTCGGTGAAGCTGCCGCCTGTAATCGCGTTGTGATAGGCGTTCGAGTGCGTGGGGTACCATTGAGGGGGCAGACCCACGCGCCAACCGCGAAACGAATCTATTGGCACCGGCATGTAATGGTAGTATTCGCCCTCCGCGTAGACCAATTCCCCGAATCCGCCTGCACGGTATATCTCGCGCATGGCATATGCCTCGTTGTGGTAGGCAGACGTCTCGAACATCATGTAATGCAGCCCTGTTGATTTCACGGTCTCGTAGAGTTGCTCGGCTTCTTCGAGCGAGCCGAACACCGCGGGGACGGCGCAGGCCACGTGTTTGCCATGCCGGAGCGCGAGAATGGAATGCCAGGCATGCGCGGGGGCGTCGGTGGCCAGAAAGACGGCCTCGATGGCATCATCCTGGATCAGTTCTTCAAGCGAGGGATACGTTTTTTCACAGCGGCATGCTTGTGCGAGCGCAGCGCACCGTTCAGGGATCAGGTCACTGACCGCAACCACCTCGACGTTCGGGTGATCTTGAAGACCGAACGCAGCGCCAAACCGGCAGACGCCATAGCCCACAATGCCCATGCGAATCTTTCGGTCCGACACAGGTTCCCAGACCGCGTCCTGTTGCAGGGTGCTTTCGGTCTGCTCAAATCCCTGGATGGTTTCCTCTTCAGCCGCGGAAAGCTGGTTCAATCCGGTGACTCCCGCTCCGGCTGCCGCGGTCATCAAGAAAGAACGTCGTGCCAGTCGTAGTTGTCTGATCATGCCTCTTCTCCTGCACCGTGCCCCACTGCGCGGAATTCGGTTTTTCATCATGCCGCTTCGCCCAGTGGCAAAGCAAGAAGAACATAACTTCAACTCTCGAATCTGCTGGTATGATGGTTTTAGAACCTGTATCGGATGCCGGTGGCGATGAAGTCTGATCCGCGTGCGTTGCTGACCAGACCGAATGCGCCCGACCGATGGTGGACGCGGAAAAATGTCTCCCAAGGTATGTCATATCTTCGCGGTGGGGCGAAGGTCAGTTCGATGGGAAGGAACAGGAGAAGATTTGTGGGATCCTGGTGCGTACGCTGTTCAAGGGGCGGCCGT
>SLSB01000609.1 GCA_007130675.1 Candidatus Hydrogenedentota bacterium
CGAGCGCCTGACGTTCCTCGTGAGCGTCGGGCTGGATTACCTCTCGCTCGAACGCAGCGCGGGCAGCCTCTCGGGGGGCGAATCGCAGCGTATCCGCCTGGCCACGCAGATCGGCTCGGGGCTGATGGGCGTGCTCTACATCCTCGACGAACCCAGCATCGGACTGCATCAGCGCGACAACAAGAAACTTATTGCCACCCTCGAGCGCATGCGCGACCTCGGCAACACGGTGATCGTGGTCGAGCATGACGAAGAGACCATCCGCCGCGCCGATCACGTGATCGACCTCGGGCCCGGCGCGGGCGTGCATGGCGGCGAGATCGTGGCCCAAGGCACCCCGAAGCAAATTGCCCGCAACGCGCGCTCGATGACCGGGAGGTTCCTGTCGGGGAAGTTCAGGATTGCGATCCCCGCGAAACGCCGCGCCTCCAACGGTAAGACGGTTGTCGTGCGCGGCGCCAGCCACAATAACCTGAAAAACATCGATGTCGAGATCCCCCTGGGCGTTTTCACGTGCGTGACGGGCGTCTCGGGCTCTGGCAAGTCGAGTCTCATCAACGAAACGCTCTTCCCCGCCGCCATGCGGCACATCTACCACTCGGTGCGCGCGCGCCCCGGCAAACACGAGCGCATCGAAGGTCTCGAACATCTCGACAAAGTCATCGACATCGATCAGTCGCCTATCGGCCGCACGCCGCGGTCCAATCCGGCTACGTATACGGGCTTGTTTTCGCCCATACGCGAATTGTTCAGCAAAGTGCCCGAAGCGCGCGCCCGCGGCTACAAACCCGGCCGGTTCAGTTTCAACGTGAAAGGCGGCCGCTGCGAAGCATGCCAGGGCGACGGCGTCATCCAGATCGAGATGCACTTCCTGCCCGATGTCTATGTGCCGTGCGAGGAATGCCGGGGCCGGCGCTACAACCGCGATACCCTCGAGATCCTCTATCGCGGAGAAAGCATCGCCGACGTGCTCGACATGACCGTCGAGGAAGGCTGCGCGTTCTTCCGCAACGTTCCGGCGGTCTTCTCGAAACTCAGCACGCTCAACGACGTCGGGCTGGGCTACATCAAACTTGGGCAACCGGCCACCACGCTCTCGGGCGGCGAGGCCCAGCGGGTCAAGCTCTCGACCGAATTGTCGAAACGCCAGACCGGCCGCACCCTCTACATCCTCGACGAGCCCACCACCGGGTTGCACGCGGTGGATGTCGAGAAACTCCTGCAGGTCTTGCACCGATTGGCCGATCACGGCAATACCGTCGTCGTCATCGAACACAACCTCGATGTCATCAAGACCGCCGATTGGATCATCGACCTCGGCCCCGAGGGCGGCGACGACGGCGGCGAGATTGTCGCGATTGGCCTCCCCGAGACCCTCGCGAACAACACCGCCTCCTATACAGGCTTCCACCTGCGCGAAGTCCTCTGACCGAAACGCAGCGGCATCGCAGGACACAACATTCAGAGCGAGTCACTGGTGACCCGGTACTGGCCCGAAGCTTTTGAAATCCATGCCTCGCACAAGAGGCGCTAAAAGAAGAGAATGCTACGCGGGCCCGCGCAGTGCGGGACCAGGCGCTACAGTTCCACCGCGATGTGCAATCGGCCATCTTGCCAATCCTGTGTCGAAAATGCTTTCTCTGCCTTCCCAAATCCGTCTGCCCGTGTCATACTCCATTTGCAACCACGGCCGAGATGGCCATGGCACTCATGGACAAGATGCTCATGCGGGCCTTTACTGAACATTACAGGCGGCGGCTATGCGGACAGCACCGATGTGAGGAAAAATCATGAGGCGATTAGAGTCTGTGCGCGGCATCATTTTGGTTTTGTTTGCCTGTTGTGTAGTCCTTCTCAGTCATGGGGTGTGGACCCCGAAGTCCTTCGCACAGGGTGTTGTCGAGATCGATTTTCTGTTCGTGGATAGTGGCGGCTTTTATTGCACGGCGAATGACCGCGATCTTGCCTTGACGGAGAGAATCTCCGAAGAGTTGGATTTTCGAGCGTTGCTTGAGAAGCACGGCTATGACCCGGCCCCGTTGCCGCGTCAGACCGAGGTGTGGGCGATGGAGCGCCTGGGGTTGCGTTATGGGGAGAAGGTCCTGGGCATTGTTCTCGCAGAAGAGGACATGTTTGTATTTGAACTCGAGGGCCTTGCGTTGAGACCCTCTGGTGACGGCGGGTTCTCTGGTTTACTTGCGCGATTGGGGACCGACAGCACTGAGCAGTTTGACGAAGATGCGATTTCGAAGGAGATGGCTCACCGCCCGATAGGTGTGTGCTGGCGGTTGGGGGACACGCGCAGCGGCCGCCTCAGGGTACTCGCTGGTACGAATGCCGTTGCCGAGGACCGGAGGAATGCATTTCGAGAACATATTCAAGAGATGACTTCCGTCGAGGGAGAACTTGCAGACATATTCGTGGTGGATGTATCGGACTCGCCGGGAGTCTACATGGCGGAAGTGACCTGCGAAGATGCGTCGGTGCTGCTTTTTGGGCTCTACGATGGCGACGAGGGCGTGAAGCACGTTCCGTTCTTTTATCCCGCCAGCGATGCATCGGAGCCTTTTCTGCTGCTGGAAGCTGGGCGGCCAGATAGCGACGTGTCGATGTATAGCACAGCATATTCTATCCTGGCCGACATCACGGGCAATGGCCTCCCCGAACTCTTCGTGAGAAGCACGGTGTCGTATTTGTTCTCGCTCGAGGGCGTTTCTGGCGATTATCGATGGCGGATGCTCAGGTCTTACTATCGCGGGCCATAGCATTCATCCCGGAAGGATTCAGAGAACCACACCACAGCATGCAGTGAGTGGCGCAAGAGAACTCGTGAAGCGTGCAGCCGCTTCGGCACATAACTGCACAAAAAAGGCGCGCCGACATAGGGTTGCATGACCCGTCTCCGGCGCGCGGATGTTTTGGCCTGTATGGCGGTGTGCGGTCAGACTTTCAGCTTGGTCTTCAATGTCGTGACGAGCGTCTTGGGGTCGATCGGCTTCTGGAAAATGCCGGCGAGGCCCAGCTCGCGCGCATCGAGATTGTAGCGCACGGTGTCGCCCGCGGAACTGAGCATGTACACCGGTCCGGCGTAGCCGCTTTCCTTGAGCTTCTGCGCGACCGCGCTGCCGGAATCTACGTTTTCCATCATCAAGTCCACGATTATGGCATCAGGCTTCACGCGCTCGATGGCCTTGAGGCCTTCTTCGCCGCTCGATGCTTCGCCCACCGAGAACCCCTCGGCCTCGAGGACAATGCGCAACGTGGCGCGGATATCCGGATCGTCGTCAATGGCAAGAATCGTTTTCTTACTGTCCATGCTTGTCTCCTTACACGCCCCTATCAATGACTGGACGCACGCCAAAGCCCTTGCCAAATTCTCTCGAGCCTTGGGAGTCAGGCCCTCTTCAAACTCAAACGCGTACCCGCGAACGGCCAGCACATAGGCCACCGGCCGCGCATGGAAATGGTCCACGCATAACGCCAGCACCGCCCCGGGCGACACACTGTGACTCGTGAACGCGATCTCCGCCGCGGGCTCGATGCGTTCGAGCGCATACGGTTCGGGCGCATCCACGCTGGCATCCACGAACAGTACCATATCATGTTCGGCCAGCGCGGCTGCGTCTTCGATATTCAACTGATAGGGGGTTTCCGTGGTCACGTTGGGCAGCGCCCACGCTTCCACCGCTTCGGCAACCGCGGGCCCGAGTCCGTCGTCCTGCCGCCCGGGATTGCCATACCCCAGAACCAAAATACGCGTTTGGCTCACCCGCGAAATTTCTCGTCCACCACACGGCCTTGCGGATCGACCAGCTCGACATGAAGCCGCATCTTCCCGAGGGCATGGGTGGCGCAGCTCAAACAGGGATCATACGCCCGGATGCCCACCTCGATGTGGTTCAACAGGCCTTCGGTGATTTCGCTTTCGCTCTTACCCTTGAGGTGCTGGTCGGCAATGACCTGCACAGCACGGTTCATCGGCTCGTTGTTGCTCGTGGTCGATACGATGAGATTGGCGAGCGTGATCTGGTCTGTATCGGTGTCGATTTCGTAATGGTGGAACAGGGTTCCGCGCGGCGCTTCGATCCAGGCGACGCCTTTCTCGCGTTTGGTGCCTTCGGCCAGCAGATCGGTGCCCTGCAGATCGGGGTCATCCAGCAACTCTTTCATCTTCTCGGCCGAATGCAGCAGCTCGATCAGGCGCGCCCAGTGGTAAGCCATGGTGGCGTTGACCGGTTTGCCGTTGGTGAGCGCCATAAACTCCTGGCGGGCCTTTTCGGCAATCTCGGTGTCGATGAAATCGCAGCAGTTGACGCGCGACAGCGGGCCAACCCGGTACCAGCCCTTTTCCTTGCCGAGCGACTTGATGTACGGGAATTTCATGTAGCTCCACGGCCGCACTTCCTCGGCGAGGTAGTCCGCATATTCGAGTGGCTCGACCATGTCGAAGATCTTGTTGCCCTCGGCGTCAATCGCGCGCAGTTTCCCGTCGTAGAGGTCCATGCAGCCGTCTTCGCGCACGATCGACACGTGATTCGAGTCGAAACTGCCGAACCCGAGCAGGAACTCGAGGTTTTCTTTGGTGATCTTCTTGCACAACTCGAGCGCCTCGACCGACCACTCGATCATGGTGTCGACATCCTTGTTGAGGACATCGCGTTCTTCGATGGACAGATTCTTGTTGATGCCGCCGGGGATCGCGCCGGTGGGATGCACTTTCTTGCCGCCGGTGGCCTTAATCACTTCCTGGCCATACTTGCGCATCAGGACGGCTTTCTTCGCGACCTCGGGATGGGCCTCGATCACGCCGATGACGTTGCGTTTCTCGACGGGCGCATCGAACCCGAACAGCAGGTCGGGCGAGGCCAGGTGGAAGAAGTGCAGCGCGTGAGACTGAAAGGTCTGGCCATAGTGCATCAGGCGGCGCATCTTCTCGGCGGTCACCGGGATCTTGTCGACCCCGACGATCATGTCGGTGGCTTTTGCTCCGGCCAGATGGTGGCTTACCGGGCAGATGCCGCACAGCCGCTGCACCATCACCGGGGCTTCCCAGTAAAACCGGCCCTGCGCGAAACGCTCGAACCCGCGAAACTCGATGATGTGAAACCGCGCCTGTTCGATCTCGTTGTTTTCGCCCATCACAATCGTGACTTTTCCGTGCCCTTCGACACGGGTCACCGGATTGATGACGATCTTTCGTTTTCCGTTACTTGCGGTCGTAGCCATAGTCTTAGCCTCCACGGCGGTCAGTCGTACTTGATCAGTTCATAGGGGAGCCCGACTTCCTTCCCGGTCAGCAGCGCCGTCAGCGCGGCCCACAGGGTGTCCGCTGAGGGCGGGCAGCCCGGCAGGAAGTAGTCTATCTTCACGACCTCATGGCAAGGGTACACCTTGTCCAGCAGGATCGGAATGTCCGGGTCGTTGGGAATAACCGCCGCATCCGCGATGGTCGGGCCTTTGAGATAGGCATCCTCGAGGCATTCCTTGAGCGGAATGGTGTTGCGATACGCGGGCACGCCCCCCGTGATGGCGCACTGGCCCACCGATATGAGAATCTTGCAGTGCTTTCGAAAAAGCTTCAGTTGCTCGTAGTTCTCGTCATTGCTGACGCCCCCCTCGAGCAGCCCGACGTCCACCGGGCGTGTAAACGTCTTGATGTCATTGATGGGCGACTTATCGAACTCCACCAACTCCACCAGGTCGAGAATCCGCTCGTCTATGTCCAATAAAGACATATGACAACCGAAGCAGCCCGTGAACGGGGCAGTTGCTACTAGTGGCTTCGCCATATCGTCTACCCTTTCCTGTATCGGTTAGCCTGCCG
>SLSB01000675.1 GCA_007130675.1 Candidatus Hydrogenedentota bacterium
CATACAGCTCTCGCCCTTCCTCAAGAGCAGGCTTGAGGATCAATGACGGGTTGTGATCGTACTCGGCCACATCGCTCTCTGTTACAACGACCACGTCCTTTGGTACCCCAATCCCTCTGAGCGACTTGTATATCTGCGTTGCGGCGTGTCGGCGGTGCGTCCCGTCCGGCATCACCACCAAAAGGTCGATATCGCTGGCGGGGCCCATTGTCCCCCGCACAGCAGAGCCGAAGAGAATGATCCGCCGGGGATGTGCAGTGTCGACAATGCGCTGGACGATTTCTCCGAGAACATCCTCCCCGGGAACCGAGGCAACGCTGACGTTTCCGTCCTTCTTCCAACTCATTGTGTGCTGACCTTCTTCTGGCTCGTTTGTATGTTGCGGACCATCGCCTACAGATATCCTACCACATGGATAAAGCTTCTTCGATACACTGTCGATCTTTGTACTCGGGTGGGCTGAAGTCTCACGCGGGTTGCCTGCGGGCTCTGAATGCCTGGGTTTATCCTTGTGAATCCGTGGTGTCATTTTGCCTAATACGTAGTCCCGGTATCGCCCCGGTATTACCCGTCACGGCATTGCCCTTCGACACCGCTTTCGATGGTGGCGTCATCGACGGCGAAACTCAGCCGAGATTCGAGCATGCCAGTGAACCGCTGCGGCACTCGTCCTTTTGGCGCCCATTTTGACGGGACTGTTGTTCCGTGGTAACGTGAATGGATGAAGCTTCCAAACGCAACGCTGGCCCTGGTAGAACGAGAGAAAGTGGTGAACTACCTGCTCAATCCATCACACCGCTATGGCGCAAGCAAAGCGCGTTTCTTTGAAGCGTTCGGATTCCGTGCCGAACAATGGGAGCTCCTTGCACGCGCCCTGCGCCAACATGGCCAGAGTCATGACGTTACAGAGATGCATGAGACCGGGTTTGGCCCGCGTTTTGAGGTAGAAGGCATCCTGGTTGCTCCAGACGGACGCCGGCCTCTCGTGCGAACAGTTTGGCAACAAGATTATGGCGCGCAGTGCCCTCGGCTGATTACTGCCTACCCGCTGGAGGAGAGAGCATGATTAACGAACATGATTGCGTGGTGCTGACTCAGGATTTGCCGGACAGCGGCTTGAAGAACGGCGACATTGGGACGGTGGTGCATGTCCATCCCGGCGGAGAAGGATACGAGGTGGAATTCATCACACTTGCGGGAGAGACGGTCGCCATTGTGACGCTGTTGCCTGCGCAGCTGCGCCCCATCGCCCGCGGCGACCTCGCCCACGTGCGCAACCTGACCACAATTTGATGTCATAGGTCTCGCAGCCTTCCGGCCCGCGCAAATTCCAATCAGAATGGGGCGCTTGAACCACGGCTTTCACCCGCGATTATTCAAATGCCACTGCTTTGGAGTCGTTGCTGTCTTCCAGTGCTGCCCTGAGAACTTGGCCCACAAGAACACGCCTGGAAGAGGCGCTCACCCCATCTCCTTGGCCAGTTTGTTGAGCACTTCGACACCGCGCACGATGGTGGCGTCATCGGCGGCGAAACTCAGGCGGAAATGGGTCTTTTGCTCACTGAACACGCTTCCCGGAATAACGAGGACGTTGTTCTCGATGGCTTTGGCGACAAACGCATCGCCATCGCCGTCGGGCGCCTCGGGGAAAATGTAGAACGCGCCGCCGGGTTTGGTGACTTTGAATTGCCTGGACAGGCCTTCGTAAATGAGATCGCGTTTGCGCTTGTAGGCCGCGATTTTTTCGCTGAGGTCGGTCTTCAATGCCGTCACGGCGGCCTTTTGGGCAAACGAGGGGGCGCACACAAAGGTGTATTGCTGAAGGGTGTTCATTTCCTGGATGACGTCGGCGGGGCCTGCGGCAAATCCCACGCGCCAGCCGGTCATGGCGGCCATTTTCGAGAAGCCGTTCAGCACGAGCAGGTTGTCGCAGGTGCCCGCCATCGAAGCGGGGGTATCATCGTAGTAGAACTGTTCGTAGATCTCGTCCGCGATCACGAGAATGCCATGCTTGGCAGCCACATCCGCAAGCCCTTGCAGTTCCGTCCTATCGAGCGTGACGCCCGTGGGATTCGACGGCGAGTTAACGATGAGCAGCTTGGTTTTGTCCGTGACGGCGGCCTCGACGTCGGCGGGTTTGAGTTTGAAGTCGGGATAGGTGTTGAGGGGTTTGCATACGCCCCCGAGCAGGTTGACGAGATGCTTGTACATGACGAAATACGGATCGCCGAAGATGACTTCGTCGCCGGGGTCAATGGTGGCGAGCAGTGCAAGAAACAGACCGCCCGAGACGCCCGAGGTGATCATCACGTTCTCGAGGGGCGTCCCAAACCGCCGCTGGTAGTAAGCCGAAGCTTCCTCGCGCAGCTCCTCGATGCCCCATGTCTGGGTGTAGGTATTCAGCCCAGCCTCGATCGCGGCGATAGCGTCCTGTTTGACGGCATCGTCGACGTCGAAATCGGGCTGGCCAATGCTCAAGTTGATCGGATTCTCGAGGTTCGCGGCCAAGGCAAAAACCTTGCGAATGCCGCTGGCGTCGATACGGCTGGTGCGTTCGGCAAGAAAACTCATACATTCCTCCTTTGTAGCCATGCCATGCAGGCGGGTGCGCATATCATAGCATCCCGCCTACTCTCTCTCCAGATGCTTGAAGCCCCGCGGAGGTGGGCTGGCAATCCGATGCATTCAGCCTTTTCGGGGCGCATCAAGGTTGCCCAATTCCGCTTTCGCGCCACGTTCCATGAGCGCGTGGACGGACTGGCGCGGGTCGGCGCCCTCGAACAGCACCCGGTAGACCTGTTCGGTGATGGGCATCTCGACTCGGTGCTTCCGGGCCAGGGCTATGGCGGATTGGGTGGTGCGGACGCCCTCCGCGACCATGTGCGAGGTTTTCTCGAAGTCCTCGGGGGCTTCGCCGCTGGCGATACGTTCGCCGAGAGCACGGTTGCGTGAGTGGCGGCTCGCGCACGTGACAATCAGGTCGCCCATGCCGCTGAGTCCCGCGAAGGTCAGGGGCGCCGCCCCCATGGCCACGCCGAGGCGGGTGATCTCGGCCAGTCCGCGCGTGATCAGCGCGGCTTTTGCGTTATCACCGAGCTGAAACCCGTCGCACACGCCCGCCGCGATGGCGATCACGTTCTTGAGTGCTCCGCCCAGCTCGACCCCGATGATATCCGGGCTGGTGTACACGCGAAACGTATCCGACATGAACGCAGCCTGCACCTGTTCGCACATATCCGCATCACTTCCTGCCGCCACGAGCGATGCGGGCAGGTCCCGCGCCACTTCCTCGGCGTGGCTCGGACCCGACAGCGTAACTACCGGGCAGGGAACGCTGACGTGCTCGATCACCTCGTCCATGCGCAGCAAAGAGTCGTTCTCAATGCCTTTTGCGACGTTGATTCGAATGGTTTCGCAGGAAAACGGATGTGTCTCGACCACCGCCCGCATGGCATGCGACGGAACCGCTAAGACGACCGCCTCGGAATCAGGGTCCGTGTCGCGCGATACGTCAATCTGTTCGGGCAGCGTCACGCCGGGCAGGTAGTGTGGACTCCGCCGTTCATCACGCAGCATCCCCGGACCGTCTTCGTCGCGGGCCCACAACCGGACGCGGTGACCGTTGAGCGCCAACAGACGCGCGAGCGCCAGCCCCCAGCTACCCGCGCCAACGACTTGAATATACATCGCGCTTACCCTGCCTGCTCCACCGGACCCATCTTGTAGAGTCGTAACATGGTCGGGGCCGGCCACGGCTCCTCGCGCGGCCGGTCGCGATTGGCCCCCAACGTTTCCCAGCGCAACATGTACCAGACGTTCTCTTCGGGAGCCGCGCCCGAATCGCCGCGCCACCGCACGCTCATTTCGGGAAAATCGCTCTCGGGACGTCGCTCGGCCGATGGGGCGACAACCGAGCCCACCGGGCTGAAACTGCCTCGTTCAACAGGCTTGAACGTTTCGGGATCGAGTTTCCACGTGCCGCCCTCTTCCGGATTGCGAAACGATTGGAGCAAGGCGCCATCCTCGAGTGTGACGCCGCTGAGACCCACATGAAACTGGATGGTCCCCCCGCCGCTGAACTCCCACCGGTACTCCCAGTCTGTCGTCTGGTAGATCCGCCACTCTTCTCCCTCGAGCCGCGCGTTGTAGATCTGGGTATTTCCCTCTTCGTCGTACTTGTGATAGCTGAGGATGACCCGGTCCTGCGCGTCGAATCCGATGCGGGTGTTGCCGTTGATCATGCCGCCGCCCGGCGGGACGGGATCGACAATCTCACAGTTGTCGATGGTGATGGGCAATTCGAGCGGCTCGCCCCGGCTCGTCTCCCAGTGCACGAGGTCTTCGCTGCGCGCATACGACAAGCTGTGGTTGGTGGCGCAGTCCGGCGTATCGCGCCACACCCACACCATGTGATACCGCCCATCCGGTCCGAGCTGCGGACCGATGGGATACGCATTCATCTCGCCCCGGCCGTCAATCAATGGTGTATCAAGAAGCCGCCGCCACGTTTCTGTCTCGGGGTCGTAGATGTTATACAGGTTGATGCCGTCGCCGCTCGAACCATGCCGGTATTCGAATATGAACTCGCCGTTGGGACCGCTTATGAACTTCGGATAGGTGCAACGGTCTTCCATATCGCCCACCAGTGACGTGATCCGCTTGAAGGTGGTGCTGTCGCCCGGTTCTTGCGTCTTGAAATAGACCAGCGGTGTGCAATGCATGTTTCCCGCGAGGTGGATATGCCCAGCCGCGTCCATTGCCATCGTAATCGAGTTATGGCTGTCCCACCCGACCCGTTCAGGCAACTGCGTCATGGTCCATTCGGCCGAATCGAGGCGCCGCTGCGCCACGGTCATCTGGCGGTCCACATCGTAAAATGCCACATACTGCTGCCCGCCGTGAGTAAGCAGCGCAAAACCCACCGGGTGCGCCGACCACACGGGGGCGATATCAAGCCGTTCCAGCACACCATACGTTTGCGCCACGGCAGCGGGCGTCATCCCCCACACCATGGCGAGAATGAACAGGCTGAAAACCGGTTTCGTGAGAATCCTTTGCAGAATCATAATGCTTCCCTTTGTTTCTTGGTGAAATGCACTTGGGTATGATGAAACGATCAGAGATACGAGTCAAGGCGGGTTTCGAAAAAAGTCCGCGTGAGTTGCAATCCGGTCAGGATGTCGGTCTTCGGCCGCCAATCAAGATACTGCTTTATTTTGTCGTTCGAGATGGCAACATCGCCCACATCGAGATCCACCCACGATTCCGGCCACGGAACATGCTCGATCTGGCAGCCGTCGAAGGTGTCGCGGATCATCTGGGCAAATTCCACGATCGAGTACTCATTTTCTCCAGCCGCGAAAAATGTCTCGCCCAAACAGCCGTCGCTGCAGGCCGCCTCGATCAGCGCATCCACGCAGTCGTCCACATATAACACATTGCGTTTTTGCGCGCCCTCGCCATAGATAGTCAGGGGTTTTCCTTGAACAGCCAAACCGACAAAGTAATTGAGCACCCCGCCGTCGCTGCTTCGAATCTGGGCGCGCGGCCCGAAGACATTCGCCAGCCGCACCACGACCGTCTCGATACCATGCACATGGTGGTAGATGAGATGGTATTTCTCGGCCACGCTCTTGTTGGCCGAGTAGATATCGAGCGGAAACTCGGGATGCAGTTCATCAATGGGGCGTAGAAGCATGGGGCCGCATTGAGTGCTTGTGCCGATAAACACCACCCGCGCGCCGGGATTGTCCCTGCGCACGGTCTCGAGGACATTCATAGCGCCCTGACAGTTAATGGCGATGTCGAGAAA
>SLSB01000497.1 GCA_007130675.1 Candidatus Hydrogenedentota bacterium
GATGAGCGAGACTACCTGCGCGAGCTCGGATGCGGAAATCCTTCTGCCGGGGTCCGCATCCTCATAGCCAAGGCGCGTGGCGAGAAAGCAGCAGTCTATTGCCTTGTGGCATCGGACCCGGACGGTGTGGACTTCCGTCTGACGGGGAAGACATTTCGTAGCCGGGAGGCTGCAGCGGGCGAGTTGAACGACATGTCTTTGCCGCCAGGAGCCAGAAATCCTAGGGTCGAAGTCCTGTTTTGATGCGGTGCGGCAGGTCAAAAGCTACTGAACAAAATAGGCACTTTGGGCACCCCGCCTTGCAAGTCCTTGTGCCGCAACAGGCGATGGAGAGTCCCGGTCTCTCCGCCATCGTTTCAGCGTATGTCTTCCTTGTGTGGTGTTCACCATGAACAAGTTCCATTCGATTCGGGAAGCGTGGCTTCTGCGTCAGGAGCGCATGAGGGAGACGCTTCGGGCATCTCATGTCTACCACGTTCTGGGTGAGAAAGTCTTCGCCAAGTACGTGTGGATTCATGATCGGCGGGCCATCTCGGGCGGCCTGGCACTCGGGGTGTTCATTGCCTTTACGCCCACGATTCCGTTCCAGATGCTGCTCGCGGCGGTTGGCGCGCTGTATTTCCGGGTGAACCTTCCTATTGCGCTGGCGGCCTGCTGGATCACAAACCCTCTCACGGCAGTACCCATTTACATATTCGCGTGGCGGATTGGGCGCGACATTCTCGAGAATGTGATCGTGCTCGAATGGTTCTTCGGTTTGTATCCGTTTGAAGGAGCGGCGGGGCGGGTTATTCGGCAGACCGCCTATTTGTGGGCTGGTTCGCTGTGTATGGCTACGCTGGGGGCGGGATTGGCGTACTTCTGCGTGAAAGCGGTGTGGGCATGTTTTTCGACGCTGTATCACAGGGCCAAAAAGGAACGCGGGCGGTCTTCTTGACTCGCAGCAGCAACAGGCCACAAACGGCAGGCCGCACCTGCACACCTTTGCCCAGGTACGGCCTGCGTTCTTCGTCACATGTTCTTGCTATCGGCGTTTCGCGGTTAATAGGCCTGCATGTTTACGATCCGCCACGCGCCGTCTTCTTCTTTCTTGAGATCGAAATCGATGACGACCGCACCCCGGCTGCTGCTCAGGCCGAGATTGTCGACCGTGGCCATGTCACCTGCGATAACGGGGGTCGCGCCTTCGATGATCATCTCCGCGCCCAACAGCGTGCCGTTGTCAAACAGCGCGGCGATGTATTGGCGAAAGGCGGGCTTGCTGGCACCTTCAGGACCGACAAAATCTTCGGAAACGACCGTCATCATGAGGTCAACATCCTCGCTCTCGACGCCTGTTTTCCATGTGTTGAGGCTTTCACGGATCAGTTCCTCATCGGAGGGGCCTTTCGGCAAGCCGGCGCATCCGCTGATGGCCACCGCGAGCACTACCGTGACGAGGGCGTACAAAGACTGTTTGCTAATCATGGTCCAATCCTTTCCATTTTTCCTTAAGGTTACCGTTTACCAGCTCCGGGCGCGTATACACCATCACCCCCTGCCGTGGCTCGCCTAGCATACCATGACAAGGGGCTGCGGGCAACAGTTTTGTTGCACGCCCCGGAATTGCCGCGCCCGGAACTCCACCTGCCGCCGGTTATTGCGCAGCTGTCAACGTGCGAGCATTCAAGCCCCCGCACACGGTCTTGCATAAGCGGCCAGTGCCTCTCTGAAGCCCCCGGCCGCCGCGCAATACCTCACACCAACCTGTTGCATAAGAATTGGCACTCTTTTCGCAGCCCACGCCAGCGCATTTCTCGCCCACTCAGGGGTGCCTGAGTGGGTGAGCGGGTTAATGGGTCTTGGCAATATCCGCGAAACTCGCGGCCACCTCGATCTTTTTGATTTTGCCGGTTGCGGTTTTGGGCAGTTCTTCCACAAAACGCACGAATGCCGGGCACTTGTAGCCGGCGAGGTATTGACGGCAGTGCTTGATGACATCGCTCTCGGCGAGATTGACATTTTCCGTGCGTTTGACCACGGCGAGCACCTCCTGCCCCCAGCGCGGCTCGTCAACCCCGACAACACTGCACTCCTCGACACCGGGCAGACGCAGGATAATGTCTTCGATTTGCTGCGGATAAATGTTCTGACCTCCGCGGATGATCATGTCTTTCACGCGGCCCACAACATAGAGATAGGCATCCTGATCGAAGGAGCCTAAATCGCCGGTGTGCAGCCAGCCATCGCGCAAGACTTCGGCCGTGGCCTTGTCGTCTTTGTAATAGCCCTTCATCACCGTCGGCCCGGCGATCAGGATTTCACCGACCTCGCCAAACGGCACATCGACCCCCTGGTCGTCGACGATGCGAATGAGGGTATACGGCAGCGGACTTCCGACGGAATTCCACTTGATGGGGTCGCGCGCGTCGGCGACGGCGCTGGCGCATGTGGCTTCGGTCAGGCCGTATCCCCCGACAATCGGCCGCTTCAAGACCCGTTGCGCCTCGAGGTAGGTTTCCTCGGGCATGGGGGCCGCGCCGGTGGCAAACGACCGGATCGAGGAAAGGTCAAACGCTTCGGCCTTCGCCATACGGCACATCACGTTGTAGATGGTCGGGACGGCGCTCATAATGGTCGGCCGGTACTTCTGGATCATGGGGAGAATGGAGAAGGGGTTGAACTTTTTCATCAGCACCACCGACGCACCGGCGTACAGCGGCGTGAGAATGGTCACCACCTGCGCGTTCACATGAAACAGCGGCAACACGCAGAAAAACCGGTCCTCCTCGGTCACGGTTTGCGAGCGCACCAGCATGTGGGCGTTGGCCACGTAATTGCGGTGGGTCAACATGACGCCCTTCGGCATGCCCGTGGTGCCCGAGGTGTAAATGAGCGCGGCAACATCGTCGGGTTCGACCGCCGCGTGAGGAACATCGGCGGCGGGCGCCATCAGGTCGGAAAACGGCGCGGCTCCGCCCGTGGCCTCGCCGACGACGTAGCAGCGTTTTACTTTGGGCAGGGCACTGCGAAGTTGTGGAAGCATCGCTGCAAGTTCGGGGATGGTGACGAGCGTCTCTGCCTCGGAATTGTTGGTGATGTGGACGATCTCTTCGGCTTTGAGGGTCGGGTTTACGGGCACAACAACCGCGCCCAGCCGCCCGGCGCCAAGAAAAACATACAGAAACTCGACGCAATTGCCCATCAGCAGCACGATCTTGTCATCGCGCCGGACACCCTGTGCAGCCAGATTCGCCGCCACGCGCGCGCTGTTTGCTTGCATCGTGTCGAAAGAATAGTCTTTTTCGTCACATATCACGAACGTCCGTCCACCATGCTGGCGGGCGCGCTCCTCAAGCAGATTCGCTATATTCACGGTTGCAACCTCCTGGGTTCTCGGGAAAAGGCCGCTGGCGGCACGGATGCCAGCCAGCTCACGCTACCGGTATCAGCATAACGCAGAGGCGGGACCGCAACAAGTGCCCGGCCCCGCCTCGGACTCACTTAATAATGGTAACGTGTTATACGCCCGCCGTCAACTGGTCGATGCTCGCAATCAGCGGCAGGAAGAACCCGAGCACCAGCATCAGCACTGCAATGCCCAAAAACACTACCAAAAACACGGGCAGCAGGTCGGTCAGGGTACTAATCTCGATCTGAACCTCTTCTTCGTAGGTCTTGGCGATGTGTTCACAGACCCTGTCCAACTGGCCCGCTTCTTCGCCCGTGACCATCATGTCTGTCACGACCGGCGGCACAACGCTGGGCTCATTGCGCAACGGCTCCTCGATGCCGCTGCCCTGTTCGACCGAGCTGCGCACGCGCTGAAGCACTTGGGCCATCGCCTGGTTGTGGATGGCGCTGCGCGCCAAGTCCAGCGTGACCATCATCGACAGCCCGCTGCGCAGCAACATCGCTATCGAGCTGGTCATCTGCGTTATCGCATATTTCTGGCTGATACTTCCTACAAGCGGGAGGCGAAGCTTGACGCGGTCGGCGATGAGGCGGTTCACGGGACTGCGCTGCCACACCCAGTACAGAGCATACAGGCCGATCAGCGCCAAAATCACGATCAACATCGGCCACGACGTCAAGAATTGAATCACGGCAATCAAGCCTTGGGTAAAGGGCGGCAGGCTTACCTCGAGAGCGCCCTCGAAGATCTCCTGAAACGCGGGCACCACAAATCTCGCCATGACAAACAGCACCGCGACGCACATGACCACCAACACGATTGGATACACCAGGGCCGTCTTCACCCGGCGGCTCAGCATCTCGCGGCGTTCGTAGTATTCGGTCTGGCGCCGTAGCGTTTCCACCAGCGTACCGCTGGCTTCACTGGCCTTGACCAACGCCACGAACACCGTGTCGAAATACTCGTGTGGGTGCCGTTCGAAGGCTTGCCACAGCGGATTCCCGTTCTCGACCTGCTCGGCAATGTCTTGCACCATATTGCGGACCGCCCGGCTTTCGAGACGGCGTGCCAAGGTCTTCAGCGACTTGAGTAACGGCGTGCCGGATTCGAGCAGCATCACCAACTGGCGCAGGAACAGCGTAATGTCTCTGCGGCGAACGGATGAAAGCGCCCAGAACCCGCTCCCGCGCGGCCCGGACGTATCGCGCACTGCTGTAACCCTTGTGGCGGCCGATTTTGCTTTTGGCGCGCTTTCCTCTGCGCGGGTGGCCTCGCCGGCCGTATCCGCCGAAGTCTGTGTGTCTGTTTTTTTCGCCGCTCTCTTTCGTGCCCGCTTCATCTTCGAGCCCGAGTCACTCGCATTGTCGGCTTTGGATGGCATAATGGTGGTTCCTCCATTCCAGCGCGTGCGCTTATGATTCCGCCACGGCCTCGTGTCTATCAGGGCCTGACACGACCGCCTCTTCTTGCTCGAGTGCGGCCGGCTTTTCACTCCAATACGTAATCACCGGCTCGCCGGTGTCCGAGAATACAACCACTGCTTCCGCACGGGCCACCGCGCGGGATTCGCCCCGTTTGCGCGCTTCGGCCCGGCTCGCAATGCGAAAGCTTCGCGGTTCGAACCCAATTTCGGGCGGGGTTTCGCCATTTGTCGGCACATCTATGTTGAATGTCGCGGGGTCCGCTTCTGTTCTTCGCAGCAGTTCCTCGAAATTCGCGAAACGGTCTTGGGCGCGGGCAGTCACGATGCGGTCGGCCGTCTCCGCGTTAAACAGTGCGGCGAGCACTTCGCGCGGAGCGGCATTCACATTAACAACCGCCTGTGGCGCCCGGTTATCCTCAACCGAATGGGCAGTGAGAAACGCACCGGGGCGGGGCTCGATCTGCGCGAGCGCCTCGCGTGAAAGCAAGCCCCGCGCGGCCAGGCCATTGATGCTCGCAAACCAGCGCCTGTCTTTGGCCGGGGCCTCGCCTGGGCGCGGCAGCCGGCCGCGAATCGCGCGGGCCTGGTGGCCGTCGATCTCCAGCATGGCTTGAAGCGCCCGCGTGGGTGCGTGATTGATGTTCAGCTTGGCAGATTCCTCTTCCACCGACACCCGCACGCGTGCGTCACGGCGCTGCCACTTCTCGGGGACGCTGTCGATGACAGCGCGGTACACGGGGAGCAATTCCTCTTCACGCGCACCGATCTCGGGAAATTCGCCCCGCTCGATAGCCGCCTGAATATCGCCGACCACGCTCCACACCGCCTGTTCGGCCATTTGCCGTGCACGCATGGAGGCTACATACTCGTAGGCCCGTTGCTGCTCGATGGCCATATAGCCCACATACGCCGCGCCCAGCGCCACGAACATCACCAGCAGCCCAAGCGCGAAGAGCAGAGCCGCGCC
>SLSB01000195.1 GCA_007130675.1 Candidatus Hydrogenedentota bacterium
ATCGCGGAAGCGCAACTGCGCGAGGCCGAGGGCAGGTGGCGTCAAGCCCGTCTCGAAGCCGCCCAGAAGGCCATCCAGGCGTATTGGGACCAACAGGCTGTCGCGCTTGCGCGCGAGAAGGTCCGCCAACTGGAACAGGACTCCGAGGTTGGCAAAATTACACGACATGAGCTTCTGGCTGCGCGTGAACGCCTCATCAGTCTCGAGGCGGCGGTCGCCCGTTCCAATGCCGCACTCGATAGAATGGCGGCTGACCCGAGTCCCGGGCGGGAACCGACGCCCCGGCGCCCTACGGCCCAACCCGACCCCGTGCCCAGGATCCGTGCTGAGCGGCCCAAGCTCCCGGAAGAAGCGCTATATGAAACGCAAGTTATGAAAGGAGGGAGTTTCAAAAGATTCCTGCCCCTCGCGCAGCCTGTCAGCATCGAGTTTGAGAATGAGACTCTGGCAACTATCCTTGAATTTCTCAGCGAATATTTGGGCGTGAACATCGTCCTGGACCCGGCCGCTGACGGAACTATCGAGTTTGTGAGAATAAGGGACATTCCCCTCCGCGAAGTGTTGCTTTTGTTCACGCGCTTACACGAGGACCTCTGCTTCATCATCAGCGACTCCCACATCTTCGGCACCACGGAAGAGCGGGCCATGCACATCAACGCGCCAGCCATCCCCGATACGGTCCCGCTGTATCTTCCAAAGGATTCCGTGGAAGAGGTTTGGCGGGAGGCCGAGCGCGAAAGGCTCAAAGAAGAGGTGAGGCAGGAGCTCGAACGCGAAATGCAAGAGCAAAAGGCAAAGGCACATCGTATGGAGCCCGAGCGTCCAAGGCCCGTTCCTGCTGCACCCGCACCTCCCGGCCAGAGCCCACAGGAGTGACAAGGACGGGCGGCGCGGCCGTCTCGCCGCACGCCCGTGCAGATTGCACGACCAGCGCCGTTGCGGATCAGATTGCTGCCAACCAGTCCCTGTGATTATCCCGGATATTTCACAGCTTTCGCCTGGAGGGCATCCGAGTCTTACGCAAAACGGTTTTGCCTGAATGGATTGTGATTCTTGGTTGTCGTAGTGCTGTGAAATATCCCAAGACAGTCTGTTTGCAGAAAAAGGAGGCACTTTCTTCGCAACCCAGGTCTGCGCATATCTCACCAGCTCAGGCGTGCCTGATTTGGTGAGATATTGCGGCTAATCAATCGCCTTCGGCCTTCTGCTTTTCGTAGGCCGCGATGATTTGCTGTGCAACGTGCTCGGGCACCTCTTCGTAATGGCTGAAACGTTGTGCGTAACTTCCGCGGCCGCCTGTCATGCTTCGCAGGTCGGTCGAATAACGCAAGATTTCGGCCTCGGGGACCTGAGCGCGGACCATCTGGCGGCCCGGCCCCGCCGGTTCCATGCCCATGATGCGTCCGCGGCGGCTGTTCAGGTCGCCGTTGACGTCGCCCATGAACTCGTCGGGCACAACCACCTCGAGTTCCACGATAGGTTCGAGCAGGCAGGGATTGGCTTCGCGCACGCCCTTTTGGATGGCCATGGACGCGGCAATCTTGAATGCCATTTCCGACGAGTCCACATCGTGGTATGAGCCGTAGAACAACTCAACCTTGATGTCCACGACGGGGTAACCCGCGATCACGCCTTTCTCGAGCGCATCCTGGCAGCCTTTATCGACGTGGGGGATGTATTGACGCGGCACGACACCGCCGACGATGCTGTCGATGAACTCGTAACCCGCGCCGCGTTCGTTGGGAGCGATGCGCAAATGGACGTCGCCGTATTGGCCATGCCCGCCCGTCTGTTTCTTGTGTTTGCCCTGCACTTCGGAGTTTCCGCGCACGGTCTCTTTGTAGGCGACTTTGGGCGTGCGGGTCTCGGCTTCGACATTGAACTTGCGCTTCATGCGGTCGAGCAGAATGTCGAGCTGCAGGTCGCCCATGCCGCGGATGACGTGTTCGTTGGTGGCCGGGTCGCGATAGTGGGTGAACGTCGGGTCTTCCTCGGCCAGCCGGTTGAGCGCCTCGCCGATCTTGTCTTCATCGGCACGCGATTTCGGCGAGATCGCCAGCTTCACCATGGATTCCGGCAACTCGATGTCGGGAAGGGTGAGTTCATTCCCGGCAGCCGCGATGGTGTTGTTGAAGTGGGTGTTCTTGAGTTTTGTCATGGCGGCCAGGTCGCCCGGACCAACACTGTCGACGGCCGTCTGCTCCTTGCCATTCATCAAATAGATCTTGCCGGTGCGCTCTTTGGTCTGGGTCGAGACGTTGTAGAAATCGGTGTCGGAACGCAGCGTGCCCGAGAAGACCCGGAAGAAGGTCAACTGGCCGACATACGGGTCTACGATCGACCGGAACACCTGCCCGAGGAACGGCGCATCCTTCGAGGTGTCCACCTGAACCTCTTCGCCCTTGAGCTTCTTGGCCGCGATGTTGCGGTCGCATGGCGCGGGAAACACACTGGCCACTAGATCCATCAGATGACGCAAGCCAACTTCTTTAGCAACACTGCCGCCAATGATGGGAACAATCTTGCCGCTTTGAATGCCTTTCTGGAGGCCCTGATTGAACTCCTCTGGCGTCAGTTCGCCCGCCTCGAGAAATTTCTCGAGAAGAGCATCGTCCGATTCGGCGACAACATCGATCATCGATGTCTTGAGAGCCTCGATCCGCGCGGCCAGTTCTTCGTTCTGCTCGGTAAGAATGTTCACGGCGCCGCTCAAACCGTCTGCTTCTCCAATGGGAAGCACGAGCGGCACGCACTGCTGGCCATACGTGGCCTGGATGTCTGCCAAGACCTCATCAAAACTTGTATGTTCGCGATCCAGTTTGTTCACAAAAATCGCGCGCGGGGTCTGATGCTTGTCCGCATATTTCATTGCCACATCGGTCCCGACTTGAATGGGCGAAGTCGCATCAACCACAACAATGACGCTGTCGAGGATCGGAACCGACGCGGCGATTTCGCCCACGAAGTCCGCATAGCCGGGATGGTCGACAAAGTGTACGCGCTTGCCTTCCCAGTCCACGTTCATGAGTTTCATGCAGATGGTCTGCTGGCGGTCCATTTCCTCCTCGAGATAATCCCCGACGGTGTTGCCGTCTTCGATCTTCCCGAGGCGGGTGGTCTTGCCCGCCATATGCAGGATATGCTCGATCAGCATCGTTTTGCCGGTGCTGCTGTGTCCTAAGACGCCTACGTTGCGTATGTTTGCCGGATCGACATTGGCCATTTCTAATCCTCCAAGCAACAAGTTTTTCCTGCGTGCGGGTAGCGCCCGCGCAAACGGAATTCCCCGATAATAGACCGCTATTCGAGAATAGAGATTGAAGGTAGAGTATACTACGCATGCTCGGCAGCACTCAAGCTTTTCGCAGGACAGCTTTTCGCAGGACCCGAATCGCTGGCTAAGCACTGGTGAAGTTGGGGCCAATCAGCTCGTGCGCTCTGGTTGTCGGGGTTCAGCGCAAACGGCGCGGCCATATATCACCGGGGGAACGAACGCGCTTGCGCGCGACGCCGCCCCGGGATCAACGGTTCTCACCTCCATACTCTGCGCTGAAGGCGCGACCCATGTCATGGCGAATCCCGAGCGGAATAGAGACCTTCGGATTATGCTGGAAAGGTCGGCAGACTTGCCCCACAACGGAGTGGCACTGCGTCCAGAGTTGTGTCGGGCTTTCAGCCCGGACTTCGGGGAAAACCGGTCCCAGGGCGTTGCCCTGGTATATTGCCGCGCCTTCGGCGCTCCGGAAGGAGCTGGACAACCCCGATTTGTTCAGTCGTTCCTTTGGGGGTGGTTTTCTGACCACGCCACTTGTGCGACCGGAGGTCTCTCAATCTTATAGCACGCGGCTGGCGCTCCGGAGGGGAGATAGACGGCTCTAGTTTGTTCAGGCTCCTGTAGCTAACATCTTATCGGATTTCCAATTTTCTGAGTGTCTGAACCCGCACACCTGCGACGAGAAAGCCGAAGGTTTATGCTACCGTGCCTGAGATCAGTCCGGGTATTTCACGGCTTCTGACTGGCGGACATCCGAGCGTTACGCTTATAGATCCGCATGAATGCATCGTGATTCTCAGGTGCCCCAGGCGGCCGTGAATTATCCCAGAACAATCTGTTTGCAGTAAAAGCAGGTGCTCTTTGCCCAAGGGAGGCTGCACATGAGTGGTGAAACTCCTCCGTATGCGAAGTCGTGCGGATGGCGAGCATGCGCGCATTTCACGCGCAAATTCGGCAAAAAGCGGTGTGCATTTTGCGCGTTCGATAGTGGGCGTTTTGACCTGTTTTTGGGGGGGTAATTTTTTTTCATTTTTTTGTTGACATGGGGCCTTTAGTGTGGTAAAGTACCGTTCCCGTCGCGAGAGCGGCGGGTCCGGTTGCGGGCCGGCCGAAAAGCCGGTCAAGCCCAGCGCACGAAAAAAGGGGTTGACAAACCCCGGGCTGGTTGATATAATCAGCTTTCGGACGGTGGGTGCAGTTACCCGCCCGCGAGATTCCGCCACGCCGGTTTCGTGGCGTGGTTCGGGTACCGAGTCAACCCTTTAACCTGCCCGGTATGGGCACAGGGGTTAGCGGTGTCTGTGGGC
Organism: Candidatus Hydrogenedentota bacterium; assembly: GCA_007130675.1. Taxonomy (GTDB): domain Bacteria; phylum Hydrogenedentota; class Hydrogenedentia; order Hydrogenedentales; family SLHB01; genus UBA2224. The sequence continues at coordinate 4,582 of SLSB01000195.1, forward strand.
GGTGAGCCGCCGGGCGCTTGAGCTCTTTGAAAGTTGAATACGGTGCATGTCCTGTTTTTAACAGCAAACAGGCCATGTTTACACAGGTAAGGTGTTGCAGAAAGTATTCTGCAACCACTTTGCCCCCAACAAAGATGAGATTCCTTTTCAATGAGGGAATCAGACTCGCTGAAGACAGGGCGGTTCGCCCGCTCTGTTAGATTTTTATCGGAGAGTTTGATCCTGGCTCAGAACGAACGCTGGCGGCAGGCCTCATACATGCAAGTCGAGCGGAAAGGCCCCTTCGGGGGTACTCGAGCGGCGAACGGGTGAGTAACAGGTGGGTAATCTGCCTTCTGGAGGGGGATAACGGCTGGAAACGGCCGCTAATACCCCGTACGGTTGCGAAGCTTACGGGCTTTGCAAAGAAAGGGGCCCTTAAAGCCCCGCCGGAAGATGAGCCCGCCCCCCATTAGCTTGTTGGCGGGGTAACGGCCCACCAAGGCAACGATGGGTAGCCGAGCTGAGAGGTTGATCGGTCACACTGGAACTGAGACACGGTCCAGACACCTACGGGTGGCAGCAGTAGGGAATATTGCGCAATGGGCGAAAGCCTGACGCAGCCATGCCGCGTGGATGATGAAGGCCTTCGGGTCGTAAAGTCCTTTTCTGAGGGAAGAACAGCCAAGGGAGGAAATGTCCTTGGTCCGACGGTACCTCAGGAATAAGCAACGGCTAACTCCGTGCCAGCAGCCGCGGTAATACGGAGGTTGCAAGCGTTGTTCGGAATGACTGGGCGTAAAGGGAGCGCAGGCGGCCAAGTCAGTCTGAAGTGAAAGCCCGGGGCTCAACCCCGGAATTGCTTTGGATACTGCTTGGCTTGAGTATGCGAGAGGAAAGCGGAATTCCAGGTGTAGCGGTGAAATGCGTAGATATCTGGAGGAACACCGGTGGCGAAAGCGGCTTTCTGGCGCATTACTGACGCTGAGGCTCGAAAGCGTGGGGAGCGAACGGGATTAGATACCCCGGTAGTCCACGCCGTAAACGTTGTGCACTAGGTGTGGGAGGTATCGACCCCTTCCGTGCCGGAGCTAACGCATTAAGTGCACCGCCTGGGGAGTACGGTCGCAAGACTGAAACTCAAAGGAATTGACGGGGGCCCGCACAAGCGGTGGAGCATGTGGTTTAATTCGAGGCAACGCGAAGAACC
>SLSB01000208.1 GCA_007130675.1 Candidatus Hydrogenedentota bacterium
GCCAGCCCCGCATGGTCCTCTTTCCATAGCCCCGCATCGTTCGGGCCGCGATGGTGCATCGCGTCGTTCATACGCCGCAACGCTTCTTCGTCTATTGGCCGCCCCCCATCGATGGCTATTATGCCGCAGATGCCGCACATTGGCTACGCTCCAATTCGGGTCGAGCGTATCAGCAGCTCGGCGTAGAGTTTGCGATATGCGTCTGCCATGCGCTCGGTGCTCAGATGCTCGCGTACGTAAGTTTGCGCGTTAGCCGCCAACCGGCGCGCCTCGCGTTCGTCGTCCAGAAGTGCACCGATTGCATCGGCGAAGTCGCGAGGCTTTCGCTCGTTGATCAGGCGGCCCGTCTCGCCGTCGGTGATGATCTCGGGAATGCCGCCCACGTTGGCGGCAACCACGGGTTTGCGCGCGGCCATGGCCTCGATGACCGCGTTGGGAAATCCTTCAGCCTTCGAGCAGAGCACCGTTACATCGATGATGCTGTAGATGTCCGCGATTTCGCTCAGAGTCGCCACACGGGTGAACTTGTTCTCCCATCCGGCCTTCTTGACCAGCCGGCATACCTGCTTGACCTCGTTGCCTGAGCCTACAGCCAGGAAATGCACGTCGTCGCGTTGTTTAAGCAGTTCGCCCGCTATGTCGACAAACAGTGGGTAGTCCTTGACCGGACTGAAATTGGCTACGATGCCCACAATGCGCTTGCGCGCTGGAATGCCGTACCGGCTGCGTATATGCGCGGGGTCGGCCTGTGGTTTGAACGCATCCACCGAGACGCCGTTGGGAATGATCCGAAACAGCGCGGGGTCAACGCCTTCCTGCGCCAAGGCGTGGTCGGCCACCGCCTGGCTGTTGGCGACGATGCAGTCAACCAGAGCATTGGCTTTGCGCTGCAGCCGGATGTGACGGCGTTTCTTCCACTCCCCGAGCTGGCGGCGGCTCGAAACTACCACAGGTACCCCGGTTTTACGTGCAGCCCGGTTTGCCGCGTAATCGAATCCGAAAAGGAAGGTGTGCAAAATATCGGGACGATGCGAGCGAAAAACATTCCGCAACTGGGACTGCATGCGAAGATCCCAGCCTCCCCGCAAATGCAGCTCGCGCACATAGGCCCCGAGCCGCCGGGCGTCGCCGCCCAACGCCCCCGCCTGCCGGGTGCAGATGACGGTCACTTCATGGTCGCGCACCAGCTCGCGCATCAGCGACAGCAATTGGATTTCCGTACCACCCACGCTCAGCGAAGGGATGACATAACAGATTCGGGTCACAATACCGACTCCAGCAATTCAGCCATACGCGGCGCCGCGCGGTTCAGAGCAAACCCTGATTCTACCGTCGAGCGCCCCTGTTCCCCAAACTGCGACCTGAGTTGTGGGTCGCGCAGGCGCTCGAGAGCCTCGCGCCATGCGTCCCCAGTTTCCGCCAGCAGCCCGTTTTCGTTGTGTTTGATGATACCGCAGATTGCCCCAAATGGCGAGGCTACACACGGAACCCCGCACGCCATATACTGTAGCGCTTTCAACGCGCACTTTCCCCTGTTCCATTGGCTTGCGGTAAGCGGCATAATCCCCACTGCAAACCTTTGTAATTCGGCGACTTCCGTCTCGAATGCCCAGGGGCGCGTTTCCGCCCCGGAGAAGGGCACCCGGGCCGGGTCTGCTCCAACGAGCCGGATGTCGGCCTCCGTAAGCGCTTCGAGCGACGCCGCGGCCTCGGCCAGATTCGGCGTCGTGCTCGGGCTGCCCATCCAGCCGATTCGAAAGAGCCGTGCCGATTCAGTTGCAGGCACGAACCGGTCTGTATCCACCACTGTCGGAAACAGCTCTGCCCTCGCGCCGTGCTCCTCAGCCACCGATTGCAGCCACGCGTTCCCCGCAAGCACCAGGTCCGCCGATGCGAATAGATGTTGGCTCTGTCCGCGAGCCTCGAATATGCGCCAAACCCCGCGCAATGGGTGTGGCGGCATGAGATGAACCGCATCGTCGATATCGTACACCAGCCGTTTGGCACGCGCGCGCAGGAGCGCGGGCAACCCTCTCAAATAGGCTGTCATCAAGGCTTTCTGCACGACCACCACGTCGTAGCGCGACGCTCCAAGAATCTGCGCGATACGCCGGCGCGTTTCGCCCAGATGATAAAACAGCGGCCGTTGCGTGCGGTGCGGGCCGGTCAGGGCGGCGTATTCGTCTGCGGTGACAGGCGCGGCCATCGTGCAGCGGAAACCACGCGATTCGAGGTGGGGGACAAACTGCGCCACCCGGTACCGCGGGCTGGCTGCCTGCTCTGGGTACAGTGTGAGAAAAAGGACGCGCGGTCCGTTACTCGGCCCCATCCAACACCTTTCTGGCGTGTTCGAGCACCATTTCCGGCCGAATTGTGCCGAGACACTCGGGGATATCCAGCGGACACACCCCCTTCTCGGTCATCCGGAAACGGTTCCAGCACCCTTTGCAGGGGCGGCCGTTGGTCATGACGGTCAAGCGCGGCTCGTCGCGAATCAAGACCTCGGGATCGGTTGGCCCGAACAGGCCGATCGAGGGAGTGTCTGCGGCAAGAGCGAGATGCATGAGCCCCGAATCCGTTGTGATTGCCACTCGAGCGGCGTGCAGAATGCAGGCGGCCTCGCGCACCGTAGTGAGTCCCCTCAGCGAGATGCCTACGTTAATCAGCGGATCTTCGGGAAGCCCAAGCTCCACTACCGTAAACCCTTCATCTGAAAGCATTTGTGCGAGTGCTTGCCAATCCTGCAGACCCCAGCGCTTTGCGGGCCACGATGCCCCCGGGCATAATGCGGCGATTGGCTTCTTCGCGGCCAGGGCAGGCTGGAGAAGCGGGGTTGACCAGTCCTCGTAGAACAGGTGGGGCCGGCTCTTCGGCGGGGCCACACCCGCTTGCCGCGCGTAATGAAGAATCCGGTTGCGGTTGCGCGGCGCGCCCCGTAGGTTGATAAACCGGTCACATTCATAGTCTTTTGGGTTTACCGCATCCACATGGGGATGGTCGAGCAGCACGTCGGGGTAATTGCACCAAACCGCGATCTGGCTGTCCGGCCACGCACGCTTTAGCGCCCCGTAGATGGGCAGTGCCATGATCTCGTCACCCAGCCGCCACCGAAGCCCCACCAGGATCCGGCGCGGCTTGCCCGTCAGACCGCGCATATGCCATTGGAACCACAGGCGCACGGGTTCCGTACGGCGCGCACGGCCCTCGCCGTAAACTTCCTGATACAAATCGGTAGGATCGCTCATCCCTGCGTCAACTCTTTGTAAACCTGCGTCAATTGCTCGACATGTGTGCGCAGGTCGTATTCACTCGCGGCACGTTTACGCCCGGCCGCCCCGAGCTGTTCCCTGCGGTCGGGGTGGAGCAACATCGTTTTCAGGGCTTCGTAGAGCGAAATAAAATCATTGGGCTGGCACAACACCGCCGCGTATCCCGCAATCTCGGGAATCGCCCCGCTCAGGGTCGAAATCACCGGCACGCCCGACGCCATAGCCTCGATGAGCGACATGCCGAACTGCTCCTGCCACTCAGGCGTCGCAATGCTCGGCAACACAAAAACGTCTGCCGCACGGTATGCGCCCGGCATCCGGCTGTAGGGCAACGAACCCGCGAATGTGCAGATCTTGCCAAGTGCCAGCCGTTCGATCAACCCCTCGACCCGCTCGCGGCCCGGCCCCGATCCCACCACCAGCAGCCGCACGCGTTTACCGCTCAGCTCGGGGTCGTTGAGCAATTCGCGCAGTGCCAGCAGAAGGTAATCGATGCCTTTCCGGGGAAGCAGCCATCCCACAAACAAGATCACAAGTTCATCGTCATCCAGTCCAAGCGCTGCGCGCTCCGCGGGACCCGGCGAAAAGCGCTCGATATCCACACCGGGGTTGATGCGCCTGATCTTTGCCTTCGGCACGCCCTCGAGACGCAGCATGCGGCGCGAGCGTTCCGTATACACAATGAAGCAGTCGGCTTCTTCCGCGGTGCGGGCCTTGAGCGCGCGCCGCTCGGGATTGCGTTCCATGTTGAAGGGGATATTGTCCCACACCATAACTGCCAGCGGGATGCCCCACCGCGCGCGCGCCTCGAGCGCCTGCGCGGTCCAGTCGGTGAACATTTCCCACGACTGGATGAGATCAAAGCCCTCGAGACACTCGAAAAACGGCAACACGCGCGGCGCCCGGCCGGTGAAACGCTGGGAAATCGCATTGGCGGCCCGGCGGACCGGATTGCCTGCTTGGGTGTCGAAGTAGATGCGTTTGACCCGAAACTTCGGCTCGGCATCGTCGCGTTCGGCGAAATAGTGCTGAATCTCGGACTCGGCCCGGAACGCGGTAACCTCGACGCTGTCCGGCAGCATGCTGAATCCCTGCAAATGCCAAGGATTAAACCGGTTGCCTTTGAGCAAAGCCAGCTTCATGCGTCCTCTCCCCAGAAATGGCACTCGAGCAACGCACGCGCCGCATCGCGGTCGCTCGGAATATCGATATGGCGGGCAACGCATTTCTTTTCGTATTCAGCCATCGAGCAAATCGGCCGCGCGGGATTGCCTGCAACCACGGTGTCGGGGGGAACGTCTTTCGTGACCACGCTGCCCGCTCCGACAATAGCATTGGGGCCGATGGTCACATTGGGCAGAATGGTCACATTAACGCCGATCTGGCAGTTGTCGCGGATGTCGATCTTGCCGAACGCGGTCAAGGACTCATACTTGTCCTGAAACGGCCAGTTCAGGTTGTGATTCACAAACGTCACATCGTTCGAGATGCAGACGTGGTTGCCAATGCGAATAAGCCACGGTTCACCGCCAAAATTGGCCGTGTAAATGCGGCAGCGTTCGCCCACACGCACACCCATTTTGCGCAGTGTGCGAATAACCGTCTCCTGCGAGCCATAACGCAGCTTAAGCTTTAGTATCAGGTGTCGTAACCCCATGATATGACGCATGCACCCCGCAACAAACGGCAGAGCCCGCTATGCGCGTTCTCCTGTATCCGCCGTGAGCCAATCTCCCCGATCAATCTTCCAGAAAAGATGCAGGCTGGCGCCGGGCCAGACCCGGACCACCGCCGGCCCAATCATAGCAAACAACCGCTGTAGGCGGAACTTGATACGCTCGGGCATCGAAGGCAGCGTGATCCAGGGAAAGAATCCACCGACCACCTCACCCGCATGGCCCAGCACTTCGAGGCGTTGGAAGCCCCCTTCGCGGAACGCCCGCCGCACCCGCCCGCTCGTCATGAATTGCTCGAATTCCTGTGGTTTCCACCCGCCAAACGGCGCCCACGTGTCTTTCTCGTAACGGCCGAAGGTTTCACACGCCTTCTTTACCAACCCTGCTACATTACCGTAATTTGGCGCCGAAAGGAAGACAAATCCTCCTGGACGCAACAGCCGGTTGAACTCGCGCGCGGCCGTGGCCGGATCCGGCATATGCTCGAAGACGTCGATACACAGCACCGCATCGAACGCGGCATCGGAAAACGGGAGCGCGCCCCCATCTGCCAGAACCATGCGCAGTCCTTCGCGGCTGGCCACGAGGTCCGCGCCGAAATACTCGCCGCCGCATTCGGTCACCACATTTCCGGCAAATCCCCGTCCACAGCCCACATCGAGCACGCGGCGGCCCTCGAAATCGATCCCCAGCCGGTCCCATACCTCGAGCATCAGGTCACGATCGATGCCGTCCACGCCTCCGAACGGCGAGCTGACCATGCCGGGGTTGGCCGCATAGTATTCCTGGAGCCGCTTGCTCACGGGCGGCGC
>SLSB01000352.1 GCA_007130675.1 Candidatus Hydrogenedentota bacterium
ACATAACGAAGGTTATGTCATCGAAGTGCCCGCGGGCATGACCCGTCAGGTCTGGTTGACCTTCAACCCTCGAGACGTCGAGGCGGGCGAGTATGCGGGCGAGATCTCCATAGTCTCTGCTCAATACGGCGAACAGCGCTTGCCCGTCGAAATGCATGTGTTTCCCTTCGAGTTTCCAGATAATCCCACGCTGCATTTTGGCGGATGGGACTACACCAACGGGACGGGCCACCGCGGCGTCACGCTCGAGAACATGGACCAGGTTATCGCTCACTGCCGCGAACGGTTCGTCGATTCGCCTTGGGCGACGAATACGGTCATGCCTTACGGCCAACACGACGAGACCGGCGCGATGACCGCCGAACCCGGCACTGCGGCCTTCGACGAGTGGATGGCCCGCTGGCCCGATGCCGTGCAGTACATGGTTTTCTCGGCCGTCGGTTCGCGCTATGGCAATTTCACTCAGGGCACGCCTCAATTCAACAAGGCTGTGGGCGAATGGGCGGTGTTCTGGGCGGAATACATGCGGAGCAGGAACAAGCAACCCGAGCAACTCGCCCTGCTACTGGTCGATGAACCCAGCACGCCCGAACAGGACGAAACCATCCTGCTGTGGGCGCGCGCCATCCGCGCGATGGAGACCGGCATTCGCATCTGGGAGGACCCCGTCCACCGGGATATGGCCCAGGCGAACCAGGAGATGATCGCGGCATGCCACGTGCTGTGTCCGAACCGGACCATTTTTCTGAACGCCGCCGAATCCTACCGGCAATACTACGTTGACCGGCGCGAGGAAGGCATCGCCCTCGAGTTTTACTCGTGCAGCGGTCCCGTGCGTCTTCTCGACCCATACAACTATCACCGCATGCAGGCGTGGGAATGCTGGAAATACGAGGCCGACGCCACCTGGTTCTGGGCGCTTGGGGACACCGGCGGCGGCTGGTCATGGAACGAATACACCGCGCCGGGCACCGACTATTGCCCGTATTTCCTGGACAAGGACTCCGTGACGCCCGGCAAGCACATGGAATCCATCCGCGAGAGCATCGAAGACTTCGAGTATCTGGTCATGTTGCGCGACGCCATCGCGCGGGCCGAAAGTGACGGCAAACCCGCCGAAACCATTGCCCAGGCCCGCGCGCTGCTCGAGGAATTGCCGCACCGGGTGCTCGAGGCCAGCCGCACACGGACATTTCGCTGGAACGAGCCCATCGACCGCGACATCGCCGACCGCGCGCGGCTCGAGATTCTTGCTATGCTGGTGTTGCTGCAATAACCGAAGGAGATTCCGCCCATGTACTCGCTGACATTGCTTATCACGATGGGGCTTTCGGCGCCTGTGGCGGGCGTGAACGACGCCCCGTTTTACGCCGACAAACTCGACCTGATGTTCTATCTCGACGCCTCGGGCGAGCGCCAGCCGGTTGAGTCGCCCGAAGACTGGGACATCCGCCGCCATCACATCCGGGCCAATTTCCAGAAAGTGGCTGGTCCGGTGCCGTCGCGCGATAACCTCGTTCCGCTCGATATTCAGATCGAGGACGAGCAGGAATTCCCCAACTACGTTCGAAAGAAGATCACCTTTGCGGTTGAATCGTGGGATCGCCTGCCCGCCTACTTGCTGATTCCCAAGAATATCGAGGGCCGGGTTCCCGCCGCGCTGTGTCTGCATCCCACCGCCGACATCGGCAAAGACGTCGTCGCCGGTCTCGGCGGCAGGCCCAACCGCCAATACGCCGAGGAGTTGGCCGAACGAGGTGTCGTGACCCTCGCGCCCGACTACCCCGGATTTGGCGAGTACAAAGACGCCCGGCAGCGCGCCTATGCCCGCGGCTACTCGAGCATGACCATGAAGGGCATCTGGAACCACATGCGTTGCGTGGACCTCCTGCTCAGCCTGCCCGAGGTTGATCCGGAGCGCATCGCCTGCATCGGCCACTCACTCGGGGGGCACAACACGCTGTTTGTGGGGCTTTTTGACGAGCGCATCCGGGTGATGGTCACGAGTTGCGGGTTTACGCTGTTCGCCAAGTATATGCAGGGCGATCTCACCGGCTGGACCCACGACGGCTACATGCCCGCGATCGCCAGCGAATTCGACAAAGACCCCGCGAAGATGCCCTTCGATTTTCCGGGCATTCTGGGCGCTCTGGCGCCGCGCACCGTGTTTATCAGCGCCCCCGTCAACGATGACAACTTCGAGGTGTCGGGTGTGCGGGACTGTGTTGCGGCTGCATTGCCGATTTTCCGCCTTTACGATGCCGAAGACCGCCTGATTGCCGTCTATCCGGATGCCGGCCACGACTTCCCCGACGCCGAAAGGATGCAAGCCTACACCCATATCCGCAATAATGGGGATTGACCGGCCCGGCGGGGTGTTGGCCGGATGGGCGCGTGCCGCGCGCGGCAAGTGTGGCGCGAAATACAAGGAGATACCGCTTGATGAATGATGACAGTGCGCATGTTTTTGAAAAAGACCACACCCATGACCATAACGTGAGGGAATGTCACGAGGAATCTTCGAGCGCGCGGCGGCGGTTTCTGTTGGCCGCGGGCGCGGGACTCGGCCTGAGCCAACTGCGCGCGGGCACGGCGCATGCCGCGAGTTCAGACGAAACTTTCGAGATCTACGACGAAGACACGCATATCGAGCTCGAAGAGGACGGCGCGGCGCTCATCCAGAAGGCCTACGACCTCGGATACAAGTACCACCGGGAACACGGCGGGTGCTGCAGGTGTACCGTCGCGGCGCTTCAGGATGCGCTCGACATGGTCCCGAAGCACCCCGGCATGTTCCGCGCGGCGACCTGCCTGGATGCCGGCGCCGCGCCGGGAAGAATACTGAGTTGCGGGTGCTTCACCGGGGCGGGCATCGCCATCGGCTACATCTGCGGCGGCGAGAACTTCGCCTGCCGCGACCTGGCCCACAGCCTGATCCAAAAGGTCGCGCGGAAGTATCAGGAAGAGTTCGGAAGCGTCCTCTGCGACGACGCCATCAAGATGGGCAACTGCAGCAAACTCACCGGCCTTACGGCCCAATGGACCGCCGAAGTCCTCCTCGAACAGTTCACCGACTACACTCCCGAAGCCCAATGACATAAGGCAGCGCGGGCGGGGCGGCTCGCATCATGGCCGTCGCGGCCATGATGAATCACCGGCGGATGCAGACGCCACGTTGGTGCTACAAGCGGGAGACCTGCCGGTCGTGCGCGTGGCTCGGTCAGGAGACCGGCCACAGCGAAGAGCGCCCTGCGCGCGCCCTGTACGCGGCTTGCGAAGGGGCGGCGGGGCGGTTAGACTAGATGGCATCGGCACAGATGCTTCCCGGGGATCCCGAGCGGAAAGGAGCGGCTCATGCCCAAGTACACCATAGGCCTTGATTACGGCACGAATTCCGTGCGTGCGCTGGTCGTTAACGTCGCGAACGGCCGCGAAGTCGGCACGGCGGTCTGGAACTACGCCCACGGCAAGGAAGGCGTTATTCTCAGCAGCGACCCGAACCTCGCGCGGCAGCATCCCGCGGATTATGTGAAGGGCGCCGAGGTGACCATCGTCAAGGCGCTCGAGGATGCCGCGAAAGCGGTGAAGGGATTCAAGCCCGAGCAGGTGATCGGCATTGGAGTCGACACCACCGGCAGCACGCCCCTGCCCGTCGATGAAAACGGCCGCCCGCTGGCGTTTCAGAAGCGGTTCGCCAAAGAACCTGCCGCCATGGCGTGGCTATGGAAGGACCACACGGGTATCGAGGAGGCCGAGGAAATTACGGCCCTCGCCAAGGATATTCGCCCGCAATACCTCGCGAAGTGCGGGGGTGCATACAGCAGCGAATGGTTTTTCAGCAAGATTCTCCACTGCAAGCGCGCGCATCGCAACGTGTTCGATGCCGCCTACACGTGGGTCGAATGCGCGGACTGGATTCCGGCCATGCTCACGGGCAATGAGGCCCCGGACAAGTACGTGGCCAGCGTATGTGCGGCCGGACACAAGGCCATGTATAACGACGCGTGGGGCGGCTATCCCGATGCGCAGTTTCTCTCGATACTCGACCCGGCCCTCGGAAAACTCCGCGAACGTCTCAAGGACAAGGCTCACGCCGTCGACACCAGGGCGGGGGCATTGTCCCGGGCGTGGGCAAAGAAGACGGGGCTTCCCGAAGGCATCCCGGTCGCGGTCGCGGCGTTTGATGCGCACCTGGGCGCCGTCGGGGTGGGCATTCGCCCGGGCATCTTCGCCCGAATCGTCGGCACCAGCAGCTGCGACATGGCCGTCGCTTCGATGGATAAACCGCCCGCGGACATTCCCGGCCTGTGCGGCATCGTGCCGGGCAGTATCCTGCCCGGCGCCATCGGGCTCGAGGCCGGCCAGTCCGCCGTGGGCGACATCTTCAACTGGTTCGTCAACTATCTCGAACCCGGCGGAGCGAAGGCGGGCTCGCACGAAGCGCTCACGAAAGAAGCGGCGAAGCTCGCGCCTGGCGCATCGGGCCTTCTCGCGCTCGACTGGAACAACGGCAACCGCACCATACTCGTCGATCAGCGCCTCACGGGTGTACTGCTCGGCCAGACGCTCTACACCACCCCCGCCGAGATCTACCGCGCGTTGATCGAGGCGACCGGGTTTGGCGCATTGACGATCATCAACCGTTTCGAGGAATACGGCGTGCCGATCCGCCGGGTGCTCAACTGCGGCGGCATTGCCGAGAAGAATCCGCTGGTCATGCAGATTTTCGCCGACATCATGGGGCGCACGATGGAGATCTCGCGCTCGGCCCAGACCTGCGCGTTGGGTGCGGCCATCGCCGGGGCGGTGGTCGCGGGCAAGAAAGCGGGCGGCTACAGCAGTTTCTCGGCCGCACAGAAAGCCATGACCGGGCTCAAGGCCAAGAAGTTCAAGCCGGACCCCAAAGCCCGCCGGGTGTATCAAGAGATCTACCCGCTCTACAAAGACCTGCACGACGCGTTCGGCACGAAAGATTGGAACGGGAATCTTGGCCACGTCATGAAACAGCTGCTCGAGATTCGCGCCAAGGCCCGCAAATAGCCCTACGAGACACCGCGCCGGGCTGACATGCGGAGGGTTTCGAGATGGATGCGAGCGAGGTGCCCGTCGGCCGGCTCTACGGCGACTTGGCGCATATCTGGCCGGTCATGAGCCCGCCCGGAGAGTACGCCGAAGAGGCCGGCCACTGGCGCACGGTGTTGCGCGAGAAACTCGGACCCGGCAGACATCCGGTGCTCGAACTCGGCGTGGGCGGTGGCCACAACCTGTCGCATCTTGCCAGTGAATTCGACGCAACCGCCGTGGACCTCTCGAACGACATGCTGGCGCTGTGCCGGAAGCTCAACCCGGGGGTGCCGGTCCATCAGGGGGATATGCGAACCGTGCGGCTCGGCAAAACCTTTGCCGCGGTCCTGATACACGACGCCATCGGCCACATGCTCACCGAAGCCGACCTGCTGGCGGCCTTCGAGACGGCCGCGGCACACCTCGAGCCCGGCGGCTTCCTGATTACCAGCCCCGACCGGTTTCTCGAATCCTTCGACCCGCCCGAGACCGACCAAGCCTCGCATACTGTCGGCGAGACCGAGGTCACCTATTTCGAGTACACGCACGACCCCGACCCCGGCGACACCATGCTCGAAACCATCATCACCTATTTCATCCGCACGCGCGACGGGCTGCGCATCGAACACGACCGCCATATGACCGGCGTATTTCCCAAATCCACGTGGCTGCGGCTGC
>SLSB01000069.1 GCA_007130675.1 Candidatus Hydrogenedentota bacterium
CGACGCGTCGATGCCTTTATGCAGACAAACTCTCACGGGATCGAAAGACCCACCATTCGCAGGGGAGTCGATGGGGCGACTTTCCAATGGCACTTCGGGCGATGGCTCACGGCAGAGCTTGATGCCTGGGTTCGCCCAAATATGCTATAACCTCTGCGGACAAAACCAAGCAATGCTCCATCTCCTTCCTTGGAAATGGGCGGGGATCACACCCGTGGCAAAACACGAACGAGCAGAAGACACTACGCCAGAAACGGTACGTATTTCGGTGGCATCGCCAGTGTACAACGAGGCGCAGACCATCGAAGAAACGGTGCGCGGCTGGGTGCATTTTTTCGAGCGACTCGGGGTGCCGGGAGAAATCGTCTTGTGCAACGACGGCTCGGACGACACCACTGGCGACATTCTTGCCCGGCTCTCGGCGCAGTTTCCGCAGGTGCGCGATGTGGGCGAACCCAACGTCAACCGCGGATACGGCTATGCCATCTCACTGGCAATCCGCGAGTGCCGGGGCGATTACATCGTCACCATCGATTCCGACGGCCAGTTCCAGTTGGAGGACTTGACCGAGATCATCCAAGCCCTGGATGGTGCGCCGCGCGATGGGTTCGTTGGTTACCGGGTTCGCAAACAGGACTCATTTCTGAGGGTGCTCGCTGACCGCTGCCTTAACCTCATCGTGAGGATGCTGTTCTGGGTGAGAATGCGCGACACCAATTGCGCACTCAAGATGCTCCGCCGCGATCTGCTTCAGAAACTCCACTTGGAATCCAACGGCTACCCATTTCCCACCGAGGTAAACATCAAACTCAATGCCCTTGGTGCCAAGCTGACCGAATTCCCTGTTCAACACCTCGAACGCACAGGGGGCCAGTCCAAACTCAAACTCTGGCGCACGGGTTTCCAGATGCTCTGGTTTCTCGTCTATCTCCGCATGCGTCTGTGGGTTTGGCGCAAGAAGATCATCCGCGAGCCGTAAGCACAGGAGCATTGCGACGTTGCGGGCATAACCACCAAAAAAAGACGCGCCCTCGTCTGCCCTGAAAAGTCTTCTGGTTCCGTACAGCGTGGTCCCAATGACGCGCGGCCCACGTTATCTGGAAACGGCGGAACGCCCGCTCGCGATACCGGGCTCACGCAGGCTCGATTGCCCGAAGCTGGGCGCAGGCTATTTCTTACCGAGCTGAAACAACCCATAGAGCGACTCTCTCAACACCGACAGGTCATAGGGTTTCTGAATGAACCCGGCCAGTCCCTTTCCGGCGAGGCGCCGTTCTAGTTCGTATTCGTCGTACCCGCTGGCGATCACCACGGACACATCGGGGTTTATAGAGCGCAGAGCTTCGAAGGCCTCTTCGCCATTCATGTTCGGCATGGCCAAGTCGAGAAGGACCGCATCGATTCGTTGTGCGTTTTCCTCATACACGCGCACCGCCTCTTGTCCATCGATAGCGCTCAACACCTCGAATCCGATGTGTTCGAGCATCTTTTTTCCAAGCTCGCGCACAATCTCCTCATCGTCCGCGAAGAGAATCGTGCCGCCAGGTCTTGGCCGGCCCGACGCCACGTCATTGCTGGACTCTGACGCCGCGCCTGACACCTCGACAGCAGGCAGATAAACTTGGAACGTAGTGCCTTTCCCCGGTTCGCTGTGAACGCGCATCGCCCCGGCATGACCGCGCACAATGCCCAGCACCGCGGCCATCCCCAGCCCGCGCCCGGTGAATTTCGTCGAAAAAAACGGCTCGAACACCCGCTCCAGGGTCGCCCGGTCCATGCCGCAGCCGGTATCGGCAACCTCGATACATACGTACCGGCCGCCGTCAGGACGCTGCTCTGCCGCAACTGCCTCAGGCGCCATGTCGGGCACAATGCAACAATCGTGAAAATCCTCGGCCGAAAGCACCGCCGCCTCCGCGGAAATGGCGATCACGCCGCTTTCGTCGCCGATGGCTTCCGAGGCATTGATGACCAGATTCATGATGACCTGGCGAATCTGAGTCGCGTCACCCGTGATCTTGGGCAAGTCCGCGTCGATATCCAGATTGAGCCGGACTTTCTTCGAAATGGACGTCTTCAGCAGGTGCGTCATTTCCTCGATAAGGATGCCGATTTCAAACGGCTCGACCAGAAAATGGCCTTTGCCGGAATAGGCCAGCATCTGCCGGCACAGTTCAGCGGCCCGGCGCGAAGCGATCTCGATCTGCTCGAGACTGGCCCGGGCGGGGGAAGTTGGCGTGAGATCGTCGAGCGCAAGCTCGGCATGACCCAGAATAGCCATCAGCAGGTTGTTAAAGTCGTGGGCAATGCCCCCGGCCAACACCCCGAGGCTCTCGAGCTTCTGGGTCTGCTGAATCTGACGCTCCATCTCGATGCGCTCGCGCTCGGCGCGCCTGCGCTCGGTGATGTCCCGGCCAAAACAGATCAGTTGGCCGCCATCATCGCCAAGGTAGGTCACTGATATCTCGACATCGTAAAGACTGCCGTCTTTACGGCGGTGGCGCGTCTCGAACAATTGCTTGCGGTGCTGTATGATGCATTGCTTGCGCGCAAGTGTCTCGGCAGGCGTCTCGATGGCCTCGATGTCATTCATCGACATTCCAAGCAGTTCGCCGCGGTCATAGCCCGTCATGGCGCAAAACGCATCGTTCACATCGTGCATCCTGCCTGCCGCATCCAGTACCCAGAACCCTTCGGCGGTGGTCTGGAGAACCGTGTGCAGATACAGCTCGCGCGCCGCTGCCAGCCGTTCCGCCTGTTGGCGCGCGAGCACATTCGCAAACGCTTCAGCGATAAGGCTGAGCACGGTGCTGTCGTCCTCGGGCCAAGCATGCAGATATCCAACCATGTCGAAACCGAGGAAACCGAGCAGATGCCCAGCCGCCCGCATGGGGATGCAGATGAGCGATTGTATGCCTTGACTCTGGAGATGTTCGCGCTCGAGTCTCGCCTCGGCGGGCAGCGCGGACACGTCCGGCACATGGAAGATCTCGTTGTTGCGCATACATGCCGCGAAATACGGCAGGCTCTCGTCCACAAAAAGACCTTGGAGACCTTCGATATGCGCTTCAATTCCTTCGGCGCACCACTCGTGGGTATTGTCCGCGCGCTCACCCCCGTCGCGGAATTGAAATACATAGGCGCGGTCGGCTTCGCTGAAAGTCCCCACCGACGCAAGCGCCGTGTCTATCGCACCGTCGACGCCTTCGGCAAGCGCGCTCGCCAAGTCCGCGGACACCACGGCGGCCAGACGCTCGAATTCCACCCGGCGGGCCAGTGCTTCCGTGCTGCGCGAGCGCACAATCGCCGAGGCCGCCGCATCGGCGACCGTCTGCAGAATGCGCATGTCCTCGCGGCTCCAGCGCCGCGGCGAAACACAGTCGTCAAACCCGATGAAGCCCCAAAGCTCATCCCCCGCATAAATGGGAAGAATCAGGACCGATTTGATGCTTTGCGCCTCGAGTATGCCGCGCTCAGAAAGATCGAGTTCGGCAACAACCTTTGTAAATGGTTCGCGGGCAAGCAACGCAGACAGAAGCGACGGGGCCACAGTGCTGTATGACATGTGACGCAACTCGGGGTTGTCTATCTGGGGCGCGATGCCGGGCGCGCAGGACTCGAGGATCTGCGAGGTGCACAGCCCGGCCCCGGGGATGTCTTCATTCTCGAAGATATACGTTCGGCTTGCTTCCGCCGTCTCGCGCAACACCTCGAGCACCCGGCCCAAGCGCGCGTCAAGCGGCCCCGATTCGGCCAGAATGGCCACACTTTCGGCGGCAGCAGCTTCGTACTCGAGCCGCCGCTCCAATACCGCCTCGGCCTCCTTGCGCGCGGTGATGTCCAGTTGCGTTCCGCACGCGCGCACCGGCGCTCCTTCTTGGTCGCGTTCGATCACCCTGCCTTTGGCAAGGTTCCAGACCCATCGGCCCGTCTTGTGGCGCATGCGGTACTCGGCCGCATAGGACTCCGTCTTGCCCTCGAGGTGCGCATCGAGGGCTTGCACGGCAGCTTCGGCGTCGTCTGGATGAAGCAGGCGTTTCCATGTGTCCACGTGGCAGGCTATTTCGTCCAGGGAATATCCCAGCATTGCGGCCCACCGATCGTTGAACACCGCATCCCCCGTAATTGTGTTCCAATCCCACGTAGCCAGGTCAGCGCCGGCCAGGGCAAGCTCGAGATGTTCTCGTTCTTCGGCAAGTTCCGAGGTGCGCACGGCAACCAGTTCTTCCAGCCGGGCGCGGCGGTGCCGTGTCAATGCGATGATCGCGGTCAACGCGATGGTAAGCAGGAGCCCCGACAGAAGCGTTCGCGATCCCGACTGTGCGGGATACAGGTTCGCGAATCCCGGGCCGGCTTGGGCGTCCACGAAGAACGTCTTCCCGAACGCGAGGAGCGGGAAAGCTTCCGTGAACTCGGGCGGCTGGACAGACACATCTCGCTCGCCGAGAGATGCCATCAGCGGCTCGGGAGGCATTCCAGGGCGCCCAAACGAAAGACCCAGGACCACGGTATCGTCCGTTTGGACCATGCCGAGCATGCTCTCAACGTTTAGAACGGCCACAGCCAAACCCACCAGGGGCTCACCCTCAACATCAGCAAATACCGGACGGCAGACCAATACCGATTTGTGTGCCTCTTGACCTTCGACGAGCACTATGGGGTCTGTTGAAGTGATGAGTCCCGTAGATGCGGCCGCCTCGAGCGCAGCGCGGCGAACCGGTTCTGACCCAAGGTCAAAACCCAAAACTCCTTCAGCGCCCTCGACAGGCGCTGAAAAGAAGACCGGGTAATATGTGTCGCGTCGTCCGGCCGGCACCCGCCTGCCGTTGGCATCCATCTCCCAGACTCTGAATCCATGCATTCCTTCGGCGTGCGCTTGAGCCTCTGCCTCACCCCTGCGTTCGGCAGGCACTGCCGGAGCCCATGCCCAGGCCAAAACCGCACGGTTTTTCACAAGATACCCGGTATAGCGCTCAAACTCCGCGGCATCCACATGAACGCTGCTTTCGAAGAACCGTGCGAGACCCTCGAGTTCGATATCGGTCAGATCGCGAAACGCGTCATCCAAGATGGCCGCTTTGCTCTGAGCCACTTGCCTGAACGTCTGCCCTCGATCATTGGCTTGGCTGTTATGCGCCATCCACGCAGCCATGAGCGTGAGAATCAGGCCGATGGCCGCTGCCAGGCCAGGCTCGAGATACCGCCGCCACCCCGAAACGCCTTTGATTGCGCGCCCGCGCCGCTCAAGCAGGATGACCCCGGTAATTCCGACCGCCACGAGTAACCCGGTCAGGCACAAGAAGGGCGCGGCACGGGCCACCACATGCCGCTTCCACTGAGCTGCGTCGATATCCACGCCGAAAAGGGCCAATACCTCGCCCGAATCCGGGTCCACAAGGGGAACCAGTGCAGACACCCACACGCCCCATTCGTCGGGCAGAGGGCCTTCAACAATCGGCGCCGCCGTATCGAACACGCCGCGAAGTTCCGCCGATGCGTCGGCATAGACATCGCCCGGCTGCGACGGCGGGTCCTCTTCATCGTCGTACTGCTGGGTATCCAGGAAGAAGAAGATTGTCCCGTCGTCCGCACGCCCCATAAGGTAGGCGTACACATATTCAGGGTTGGCGGACAGTACAGACGAGATCTGCCGCTGAAGCCGCACGTAGCCGGGGTCTTCCAAATCGGCTCGAGTACCCGAAAGGGCGCGCACATGGTCAAGCTTAATGGCCCGCGCCGCCATCCTCGCTTTCCACAGCAAGTCGTCGCGCATGTCGCGGTCCGTTTGCCACACTGCAACCCCCGCCGCGACAAGGCCACCACTTAGAAGCACGCAGAACAGCGCCAGAATGCCCGCGGTTCGCCGGTGTGCGATACCGGACCTCAAATTAGAGCCTCCGCAGAACCCCAGCCGAGAGAAATACGCATGATTTCGCAATGAAACAACCGAAAACCCCCTGAATCTGTCAATACGTGTACCTGAAGTCGCAGGACATTATCTCCATTTTACTGCAAAGTCTCGACAAACGCCAAGCCCAACACAAAGGAACCCTATGCCCCCTATCTGAACGAAATGCTGTATAATGGATCAAGTTGCGGGACGCTTGGCAGCAGGAGGATGTCTATTGGCAACACAGCCCGAGGGTTGCCCCACAATGCGCTGGGTCGATGTGTCGATGTCTTTGCGCGAGGGCATGCTCACGTGGCCGGGAGACCCCCCATTTGAAAGCCGTGCCGTAACGAAGCTCTCTGACGGGGATTCGAGCAATGTTTCCCGGCTGGTCTTGACGACGCACACGGGCACCCACATCGACGCGCCCTATCATTTCTGCCCGTCGGGCGCGCGCGTGCATGAACTCGATCCAGGTGTCTTCTTTGGAAAGGCGGAAGTCGTGGAGGTGAACGGAACCAGCCCTGCCATAATGGCCGGGGATTTGCCCAGCAGGCCCTTGCCCGAGCGGTTGCTGCTCAAGACGCGGAACAGCCAATGCGAATCCGGCACGGTTTTCCGGGAGGATTATGTTGCGCTCGCCCCGGATGCGGCAGACCGGCTCGTAGACGAAGGTGTCCGGTTGGTCGGCATAGACAGCCTGTCCATCGGCCCGTTCGGAGACGAGGGCGCGATAACCCATCGCATCCTGCTCGAAGCGGACATTCTGGTCGTTGAAGGACTGATTTTGCGGGAAATCTCGGCGGGGCCGTGCGAGTTTTTGGTCGCGCCCTTGGCCATTGCCGGCGGGGATGGCGCACCCTGCCGGGCGTTTGTCGGAATGGAGGCATACGATGGATGATTGGCGCAGCATGAAAGACGTGCTGGCGGTGGTGATGGCGGGCGGCGCGGGCGAACGCCTGTACCCGTTGACGCGCAACGAGGCCAAACCCGCCGTCCATTTTGGCGGAATGTACCGCATTATCGATTTCACACTGTCGAATTGCATCAACTCGCAGATACGCAAGATGCTGGTCTTGGTGCAATACAAATCCCTGTCACTTATCCGGCATATTCACGCAGCCTGGAACCTGTCCTACCCCGAGTGGGGCGAGTTCATCGAAGTCATCCCCGCACAGAAACGCACGGGGGACAACTGGTATCTGGGCACCGCCGACGCCATCTACCAGAATTTGTATTCGATTGAGCCGATTGACTGCCGCGAGGTCATGGTGCTCTCGGGCGACCACATTTATAAGATGGACTACCAGAAAATGGTGGCTTTTCACCGGGCCAACGAGGCGGCAGTCACGCTTGCGGCACTCGATGTCCCCATCGAAGACGCCAACCGCTTCGGTATACTCGAGGTCGATGCAAATCACCGGGCAACCGGGTTCCTCGAGAAGCCCGAGAATCCACGCCCTTCACCACAGAATCCCGAGCGGGTGCTCGCTTCAATGGGGGTCTACATCTTCGACAAGGACACCCTGGTGCGCGCATGTTGCGACGATGCGGAACGCATGAGTTCGCACGATTTCGGCAAAGACGTGATCCCCCGCCTCATTGAAACAGACCCGGTTTTTGTCTACCCCTTTGTGGACGAGAACCGCAAGCAAGCCCAGTACTGGCGCGATGTCGGCACCCTCGATTCGTTCTGGGAAACCAACATGGATTTTGTCGCCGTGGACCCCCTCTTCAACCTATACGACCAGAACTGGCCGGTGCGGACCAAGCCGCCGATGGTTCCGCCCGCCAAATTCGTGTTTGCCGACGAGGGCATCCGCTTCGGCGTGGCGGTGGACTCGATCGTGAGTCCGGGCTGCATCATCAGCGGCGGCATGGTGCGGCGCAGTGTGCTCTCGCCCGAGGTTCGTATCAACAGCTATTCGTATGTCGAGGAATCGATCTTGATGCCCGGCGTGTCCATCGGACGGAGGGCGCGAATCCGCAGAGCCATCATCGACGCGGGCGTACAGGTTCCCGAAGACACAGTGATCGGGTATGATAGAGAAGAAGACCCGCGAAAATTCCGGGTGACACCCCGAGGGGTTGTGGTGGTCGAACCGCAGGATTTCATGGCCCCGTCGGACATGGAAGCCGAGAATCTGCAGCGCTTGTAACACACTCATGTGAAATGTGTTACAATATAGCCTAGGAGAGCGCCTTCGATGCGGGCCAGCATACCGCGCCCATTCGAGGCCGAAAAGGAACTTTTGGCGCTCTCGGGGAATGAATAGCACTGGTGACGTGTATTTTGGGAAGACGGGAAGGAGCAAACAATGCAAGCCCTACTTCTGGTATTGCTGGCCATGGCGCCCGAGGCGGAGATCCGTGCCCACGCCGACGCCATTCTTTCGAAACAACTCGCTGACGGCGCAATCGTCCACATTCAAGATGGGGACCAAATCACAATCTCCCCGTATTTCGGGAATTACGCAGCACTCGGGCTGTTCGAAGCCTATCAGGTCACCGGCGACAAGAAGTACCTTGAAGGCGGAATCAAGTGGACCGACTGGTATTTCAAACACATGGACATCCGGGGCGTGATCCACGACTATGAAGGCACCGTCGATAACTACAAATCGACGGGAAGTTTCACCGCAACGGATTCGTACGCCGCCACGTTCCTGATGTGCGTCAATATGCGACGCATGCTGACCAAAGACCATCGCTTCGTGATGCGCGAAACGGGCAAGATATTCGCTGCACACAAAGCCATGATTTCCACATTGGACGTAGACGGATTGACGTTTGCCAAGCCCGACTCGCCGTACAAGTACGTGACGGACAATGCCGAGGTCTTCGAAGCCTTGTGGCACTCCCGGCAGATTGCCCACCTGCTGCGCAACTACGCCTGGATTCATGAGGTCTATTACACGCGCCGCGATATGAGCGACGCGTTCGAGGACCTGCGCGGAGAAGACAACTTGTACGCGTGGGCCAAGGCCGGCGACGAGCCGGTCACGGTCGAAGACACCGGCGAATTCTATCCAGCGGGCCTGGCAAACCTGTTTGCCGTGGCCCTGGGGCCCGCGGGCTGGCATGACCGCAGAGCAACCCTCGCGGCCACCTACGAACGCTTTCCGAATTTCATCGACCTGCCGCCCGATCACCTCTACTGGTGGATCGCCGCGGCCCAGCGGGTCGGGAGGAAGGATATCGCCATTCGGGCTTTCGAGGAGATGAAGCCTAAGGTGGAAGCGCGCGGGTTGGCCGTCGATCACGCCTTCTACATTCGCGCGGTTGCCAGCATCAAGCGTGCACACACCGGCCCGAGGCGCACTCGAGTGCTCTTGGGCTCGACATTCATTGACATCCCGCGCCAAGCGGTTCGCTGACAATACGCAAACGGAGCGGCGCCAACGGCCGGCAGCCCCAAAAGGCACGCCGGCCGGCACCGTGTCTGCAATGCCCCGCAAACCCTTGGGCAGTCCGCCAAACCTGAATCATAGCTCCACCTTACATCGCGGGTTTACACCGCAGGGATTGTACCGGCTTTGCTCGTGTGTTATCATTAAAGAGTGTAAGAGCGGGTGGCTGTGCCCGCCAAATGTAACGTAAGGATATCCAACCAGTTATGAATGGTTTTCTCAAGCAGGCCTCCCTCTGGATCGTGTTGATCATCATTGTGGTGCTTGCCTTGACCCAGCTCTCGAAGACCCACACGCCCGCCGAAGAACTCGGGCGTCTGGATTTTGTCGAACAAATCGACCGGGGCAATGTCAAACAGGTGCTCGTCAAAGACTTGGGCGACAGCCTTTACGAAGTGCAGGCCACGCTCAAGGAGCCCTACAAGAATGCCGATACGATCACGTTTCAATGGAAAGATTTCCCCGATGAATGGGACCAGCGACTGGCCGAACAGGGCATCGAGTCGGTGATAGAACGAGACAGCAACCTCTGGCTAGGGATGCTGCTCAATGTCGTGCCGTTTATCTTGATCGTCGGTTTGTTCTGGTTTTTCATGTTTCGGCAGATGCAAGGCGGCAGCAACAAGGCGATGTCGTTTGGCAAAAGCCGCGCGCGCCTCATGAACCACAGCGATAAGGTCGTCACCTTTAACGATGTCGCGGGCGTCGATGAGGCCAAGGAAGAGCTTCAGGAGATTATCGCTTTCCTCAAAGACCCCAAGAAGTTCTCTCGCCTGGGCGGCCGAATTCCCAAAGGCGTACTGCTGATTGGTCCCCCGGGCTCGGGCAAGACCTTGCTGGCGCGCGCGGTGGCTGGCGAAGCGCATGTCCCCTTCTTCAGCATCAGCGGGTCGGATTTCGTCGAGATGTTTGTCGGGGTCGGCGCGAGCCGCGTGCGCGACCTGTTCCAGCAAGGGCAGAAGCACGCCCCGTGCATTATCTTTATCGACGAGATTGACGCGGTGGGCCGTCAGCGTGGTGCAGGGCTTGGCGGTGGGCATGACGAGCGCGAGCAGACCCTCAACCAGTTGCTCGTCGAGATGGACGGATTCAACACTTCCGAGGGCGTGATTCTTATGGCGGCAACCAACCGCCCAGACGTGCTGGACCGGGCACTCTTGCGCCCTGGGCGTTTCGACCGCCAAGTCGTGGTGGGCAATCCCGACATCACGGGGCGGGAAGCGATTTTGGGGATTCATTTGCGCAACAATAACGTGCCCGTCGACGAAGAAGTGGATCTGCGCACGTTTGCCCGGGGAACCCCAGGATTCTCGGGGGCAGATTTGGCCAACCTGGTCAATGAAGCAGCGCTGCTGGCTGCACGCCGCGAGCACGAGAAGGTGCAGATCACCGATTTTGAAGACGCAAAAGACCGGGTGTTGATGGGCCCCGAGCGCCGAAGCCTGGTGATCAGTCCGAAAGAAAAGTGGAGCACCGCCGTCCACGAAGCGGGACACGCCCTGGTAGGCCGCCTGATTCCCCATGGCGACCCTATCCACAAGGTCACCATCATTCCGCGCGGCCAGGCGCTGGGCGTGACCAGTATGCTGCCCGAAGAAGATCGGCATTCGTTGTCCAAGTCGTATTGCCTGGCGCAGCTTCGTTACATGATGGGTGGCCGTGCCGCCGAAGAGGTCCTGCTCGGAGAACTGAGCAGCGGCGTCTCGAACGACCTCAAACGGGCGACCGAACTTACGCACGCGATGGTCTGCCAGTGGGGCATGAGCGAGCTGGGGCCTATCTCATTTGGGTCAAATTCGGAAGTATTTCTCGGTCGCGATCTCATGCGCGAGCGCGAGTTCAGCGAGGAAACCGCGTCGGCGGTGGATCGCGCCATTCACTCTATTCTGGACGAGGCTTACGCCGACGCCAAAGACCTGATGGCCAAGCACAAAAATATCCTCGTCAAGATTTCCGAGGCATTGGTCGAGCGTGAGACCCTCGAGGGCGAGGAACTCGATGTCATTATTCGGAAGCGCGGCGGCAATGACCTGCTGCCCAAACGTGACCAGGAACCGCCGGGTCCAAAGCCAACGCGGATTATTGCGCCCGAAAAACCGGGACATGGCAAAGAAACAGAGGACAACGGTTTGGAGCCGGGACCCGACGCACCCGTGCCGGATCCCGCCTGAGCGCGGGCGCCGGTCAGGGCAGGCCACAACACGGCTTCGAGGTGGGGGTATGGCGGAAACGCTGACATGCCGGCCGTTGAGCGAGCGGTTCGGGGCGGCCACGATGGTGATGGGCATCGTGAACGTGACCCCGGACTCGTTTTTTGACGGGGGAAGACACATCGAGGCCCGGAGGGCCGTTGCCCATGCGCGCGAACTGGCCAAATCGGGCGCCCATATCATCGATATCGGGGGCGAATCATCGCGGCCAGGGGCCGAACCGCTGTCACCCGGGCAGGAATGCGCCCGCGTGCTGCCTGTCATACAAGCCGCCGACGCGCTGAAAACGCCGCTCTCCATCGACACCTATCACGCAGCGACGGCAGCCGCGTGCATCGAAGCTGGCGCGCTCATGGTCAACGACATCACAGCGCTGCGGGGCGACCCGCAGATGGCCGAAGTGATCGCGTCCGCGCGCGTCGACTGTGTGCTGATGCACATGCAGGGCGACCCGAGGACCATGCAGCACAATCCAAGCTATGGTGATGTGGTGGAAGACATTCGCGCGTTTTTCGAGGAGCGCATGTCCTATGCGGTGCGCGAAGGCATCTCCGAAGAACGCATCTGGCTCGACCCCGGATTTGGTTTCGGGAAGACCGTGGCGCATAATCTGGAACTGTTAAGACGCTTACGAGAATTTAAGCAGTTGGGACGCCCCATTCTGGCCGGCACCTCGAACAAATCGACCATTGGCGCCGTGTTAGACGCCCCAGTGGACGAGCGCGACGAAGGTACGGCCGCAACCGTGGCGGTGGCGATTGCCAATGGGGCGGATGCGGTGCGTGTGCACAACGTGCGCATGATGGCACGCGTGGCGCGCATGACCGACGCAATCTATGGGAAGTATCTACTATGAGCGAACGGCTGTTTGGAACCGATGGCATCCGAGGCATTGCAAACCGGTACCCCATATCCGCGGAACTGGCCCTCAAGGTCGGCCGGGCCGTCGGGCACATCTTCCAGCGCGAGGAACGCCCGCACACAATTCTCATCGGGAAAGACACCCGGCGCTCGGGCTACATGCTCGAAAATGCCCTCACGGCAGGCCTGTGTTCGATGGGCGTTCATGTGCTCGTAGTCGGCCCCCTCCCGACGCCCGGCGTCTCCTACATTCTGCGCAGCCTCCGGTGCGACGCCGGCATCATGATCTCCGCTTCCCACAACGCATTCCAATACAACGGCATCAAGCTATTCGGGCCCGACGGTTACAAAGTGCCCGACGCAATGGAAGACGAGATCACCCGCCTTATTCAAAACGGCGAGGTCGAGGACATCCGCCCCACCGCCGAGCGCATCGGCACGGCACGGCGCATTGATGACGCAGCAGGCCGCTATATCGAGTTCGCCAAGGCCTCGTTTCCCCGAGGCATGCGCCTCGACGGACTCAAAATCGTGTGCGATTGCGCACATGGAGCGGCCTACAAGGTCGGACCATCCGCGTTCTCCGAGCTGGGCGCCGAGGTCATCGCTATTGGCGACCGCCCCAACGGCATCAACATCAATGACGGGTGCGGCACGACCCGGCCCGAGGACATGCGCGCCACCGTAATTCGGGAACGCGCTGACCTCGGCATCGCTTTCGATGGCGATGCCGACCGCATTGTCATGGCCGACGAAGAAGGGCGCTTGATTGACGGCAACGGGCTGCTCGCTATTCTAGCCTGTGACATGCTCGAGACCAAACGCCTGCCCAAAAAGTGCCTCGCCACGTCCGTCATGGCCAATGGCGGCCTTCTCAAAGCGATCGAACCCCTCGGAGGAACGGTCGTCTGGACAAAGGTGGGCGACAGGTACGTTGTCGAGGCGATGCGCGAGCACAAACTGGCGCTTGGGGGCGAGTCGTCGGGGCATGTGGTGATGCTCGAGTACAACACGACCGGCGATGCCCTGATCGCCGCGCTCCAGGTGCTCGCGACGATAGTCCGCCGCGACTTGCCCTTATCGGTGCTCGCCGGGGCGTATCAGCAGATGCCGGAAGTGCACGCCCAAGTGCCGTGTGACAACGGCCGCCTGCCGCTCGAGGATAAACTGGCCGAGATCGTACAGGATGCCGAAGAACAATTGAAGGGTCACGGCCGCGTCGTGATTCGCCCCTCCGGCACCGAGCCCATTATCCGCGTAATGGTCCAACATGAGATGCGGAGGGAAGCGGAATCCCTCGTGGAAGCTCTCGTCAAAAAAGTCGCCGCGCTGTAATACGAAGGAAGTAATCATGATCGAACTTGGCGTAAACATCGACCACGTGGCCACCCTGCGCGAAGCGCGCAAAGGCGCCGAACCCGACATCATCACGGCCGCAAAATTATGCGAACTTGCAGGGGCCCATCAGATCACGGTTCACCTGCGCCAAGACCGCCGCCACATTCAGGACCGCGATGTCGAGCTGCTCAAACAGGTCCTTCAGGTGCGGCTCAATCTCGAGATGGCCGCCGTCGACGAAATCATCGCGATCGCCCACCACATTCAGCCCTCGACTGTGTGTCTCGTGCCCGAGAATCGGCAGGAGATCACCACCGAGGGCGGTCTCGATGTGGCAGGACAAGTCGAGCGGCTCACTTCGGTTACTTCTGATTTTCACAAGGCGGGCATCAAAGTAAGCATGTTCATCGATCCCGACCCCGAACAGGTCGACGCAAGCGCCCAGACCGGCGCCGACTATGTCGAGCTGCATACGGGCGCATACGCCAATGCCCACGACAAAGACATCCTGTCAGAACTGGACCGCATCGCCGCGGCAATGGCCCGCGCGCTCAACTCGGGGCTCATCGTCAATGCCGGTCACGGTTTGACCGTGCGCAATCTGCCGGCCGTCGCCGCGATCCCCGGACTCAACGAGGTCAATATCGGCCATTCGATTATCGCGCGCGCCGTATTTGTCGGACTCGAGGACGCAGTACAGGAGATTCTCGAGGTGCTCAGCGCCTATTCCGATCACGTGTAAAGACCAGGAACCGGGGACATCATTCTTGGTTATGTGCCTCATTGAACGGGAAAGCGCGTAAGGGTATTATTGATGTGTCACTACCCCCTTGGCGGAAGGAATTGATCTCGGCGTAACCGCGCCGGGGCATTCAAATAACCGGTTCAAACTCAGGATTCAGGTAGCAAATACCTCAGGAAGGAGCACGACATGGCAGAACGAGTCTACAATTTTTCCGCAGGTCCGGCAACCTTGCCGTTACCGGCCCTTGAAGAAGCCCGCGAGCATTTTCTGGCGTTGCCGGGCGCCGGAGCCTCAGTGATGGAGATCAGCCACCGTTCGAA
Organism: Candidatus Hydrogenedentota bacterium; assembly: GCA_007130675.1. GTDB lineage: Bacteria > Hydrogenedentota > Hydrogenedentia > Hydrogenedentales > SLHB01 > UBA2224. The sequence goes on from SLSB01000069.1 coordinate 14,775, forward strand.
AGAATTCACCGCGATCATCGAGCAGGCGGAGCAGAATTTCCGCACCCTGCTGAATATTCCCGACACCCACAAGGTGTTGTTCTTGCAGGGCGGGGCTTCGATGCAGTTTGCCATGGCGCCGATAAACTTGCTTCAGAATACGGGCAAGCCGGCCGATTACATCCTCACGGGGTCGTGGGCCAGCAAGGCCATCAAGGAAGCCCAGAAAGTGGGCGAGACGCGCGTTGCGTGGGACGGAAAAGCGGACAACTATGTCCGCGTGCCGAAACAGGACGAGCTGGACCTCGACGCCAACGCCGCGTATGTGCATTTCACGTCAAACGAGACCATCCAGGGCGTCGAGTTCTTCGAAGAACCCGAGACCGGCGGCATTCCGCTGCTGTGCGATGCGTCGTCAGATATTCTGTCGCGGCCGATTGACGTCTCGAAATACGGGATTCTGTATGCCGGCGCTCAGAAGAACTTCGGCCCCGCGGGCGTGGCCGTGGTCATCATCAGCGACGAGGTCCTCCAGCGCGTATCCGACGGATTGCCATCGATCCTGGATTACAGAGTCATGGCCGAGAATGCCTCGCTGTACAACACCCCGCCGACCTTCACCATCTACATGATCATGCTGGTGACCAAGTGGGTCCTCGAGGAAATCGGCGGGCTCGACAAGATGCATGCGCTGAACAAGCAGAAGGCGCAGATGCTCTATGATGCCATCGACAACAGCGGTGGATTCTACAAGGGCCATGCCGAACCCGACTCCCGCTCGATCATGAACGTCGCATTTCGCCTTCCGAGTGAAGAACTCGAGGCCCAGTTCATCAAGGAAGCCGGCGCCAGCGGTCTCGCCGCGCTCAAGGGCCACCGGTCGGTGGGCGGTTGCAGGGCATCGATTTACAACGCCATGCCCATCGAGGGTGTCCAGGCTTTGAAGGACTTTATGGACGACTTCATGGCCAAGAACGGCTAGTCTGGCTATTCCCAGCGCAGAACAGTTCAGCGCGCGGCGGCCCAACGGTCCCGCGCGCTGATTGCATGTCAGCACCTCTTTCAAGCGCGGGGAGTCAGAAACAGGCCGCTGAATGCTGCGTAACACGCCACGATACCCAGCGCGAACACGACCCACCAGAAACCGACGTTGCGGTACCAGGGCGAGCCGAGGTCTTTGAACGCAGCCAGAGTCCGCCAGTTGATGGTGACCTTGTCCGTGGTCTTCTCGGGAGGTGGCGGCGGGGTAACCAGACTCACCAACACCAGCACCGCCACGCAAAATAGCCAGTTGTATACCGAGCGAAGGGTAAACGCAGTGCCGCTCTCAATCCAGTACCTGAACACCACGAATTCGAGAAAGAACCCGAACGCGATACCCGCCGGGATGGTGATCGTGGCCGCGATGGGAGTGGCGCGCTTCCAGAGAATGCCAATCAGAAACACAGCGGCAAACGGCGGCGCGAAATACGCATAGAGGTTCTGGATGTAGTAGAAAACCCCATGGCCAAGTAGACCGATGAACGGGGCGATGGCCATGGCCAGTATCAGCACCGCCGCACTGATCCACTTGCCCATTTTCACCAGGCTTTCTTCCGAGGCCTCGGGATTGATGAACTTCTTATGGATGTCCAGCGTGATGATGGTCGAGGTCGAGTTGAGCACCGAGTCGATGGTCGACTGAATGGCCCCGAAGAGGGCCGCGAGCAGCAGGCCCCGCAGTCCCGTATGCAACAGTTTGGTTACCAGCACGGCATAGGTCTGGTCGACCTGCTGCGAGTCGGTCAGCCCGGGCTCCATGGCAAAATAGATCAGGCCCGGCACCACGACGATCAGCGGCATGAAGATCTTCATGAATCCTGCGAATAAGATGCCCATTCGGGCGTGCCATTCGTCTTTTGCCGCGAACACACGCTGGATCATGAACTGGTTGATGCAGTTGTACCAGATGCTCACCGACAACCAGCCCAAGAGTATGCCCGGCCACGGCACCATCGTATGCGAAATGGGCTGGAACACTTGCAGGCGGTTGTAATGGTCTCTACCAACAATCTCCTGCGCGGCGCTGTCAATGGCCGCCTTCCAAGGCGCTCCCTCGCCGAGGTTGCGCGCGATCATGACGTCCCATCCCGCCAGAAGTCCCGCACCATCGCCCAGATACGAAAGCCCGAGCAGCGTGACCATGATTCCGCCCAGGACCATCACAATCACTTGGAACACATCCGTCCAGGCCACGGAGCGCAGACCGCCGTAGATGGCATAACTGCCGGCCACGATGCCCATGCCCACAACGCCAAGCGCGAGGGTCGAAACTTCGATGCCCGCGATGAAAACCGTGTCGGGCCACGCAAACACGGCTTTGAGCCCCACCGCTGCGGCATACAGCACGGCGGCGAGAAACGCCGTGATATTGGCCAACACCGTCAGCACCGCGAAAAACAGCCGGCACGCGGCGTTGTAGCGCCGTTCGAGAAACTCCGGCGCAGTAAACACCCGGCTGCTCAAGAGAAACGGAATGAAAAACCAAATGAGCACCGAAAACGCAAAGATGTTGCCCCACTCCCATTGCGCCACGCAGATGCCGTAGGTGTAGGCCGCGGCGATCATCCCGATGAAATGCTCGGTCGAGATGTTCGAGCCGATGAACGAAGACCCCACGACATACCACGGCAGGCTCCGTCCCGCAAGGAAATAGTCTTCAGACGAGCGCTTCTTCGTCCTCCCCACAAGAAACCCAAGCCCGACCAGAACCACGAAATAGCCGCAAAAAATGACCGTGTCAAACCCCGAAAGTCGCGTCATGGTCTAATCATCCCCTTGTACGGAACCCCCCTTCGAACAACCTGGCAGCAAGCCACACCTATGGTAGCCCTTTCGCGGCGGAGAGTAAAAGGAAACGGATCCTCTTTTCGGATATAAGACTTATACGTCGTATAGGACCTATAGGTGTTATGGGAATTATGGGAGACCAACATAAGGCGGAACATCTGTTTCCGCCTCACATGCGTCCCATGGTTCCTATAGTTCCCACAACCTCTTCCCGGAAATGCCCTCCGCGCTTTCCAGAACCGCTCGACTTCCAGAATTGCTTCTCGTGTTCGCGGTTCACCTTACGGTGACGAGGGGACGAATGCTCGCAAGGCGTTTGTCGCCGATGCCGCTGATGTTGATGAGCTCATCGACGGTCTGGAAAGGGCTGTGTTTGCGGTACTCGATGATGCGGGCGGCGTATACTGGGCCAATGCCGGGGAGGGTCTCGAGTTCGGCTTGCGTAGCGGTATTGACATTGATCAGACCGTCATCAGACGTGGCCCTGGGCTCCGAGGGGCCAGTACCGGCGGACCCAGAGACCGGGAGCGATTCCGGCCGCCAGCCGGATACCGTGTATTGGGAAGGGTTGGGGACGGAAGGGGTTGGCTCGCGGCGGATGCGGGCGGGACCAGAAAGCTCCTGAGGTTTCTCTCCGGGAACCGTCAGCGTGGTGCCGTCGATCAGGCGGGCGGCAACATTGATGTCAGACACGTCGGCATAATCTTCAAGACCTCCAGCTTTACGCAAGAGATCCTCGACGCGTGGGTCTGTGGCTGCGTCAAAGGTGTAGAGACCCGGGCTGTACACCGCGCCCCGCACGGCGACGCGCAGTGAGGCGGGCATCGCGTGTGCTGGGGTCGGAGCCTCGGCTGCCGAGGCAGATTCCCGAGACACCTCCTGGGAAGGCAACGGCACAGCGGAGCCCGCTTCGGACGCTTCCTGCCGAGGGGATGCCATTTCCGCGGGCTCGGGCACACCCGAACCGCTGCGCGCATACAACACAATACCGCCGGCAACGAGCGCAACGGCAATAAACAACAGTATAAGCTGCTCTTTTCGGGTTAGATAACTGTTAAGCACAAAACTACCCCCTCACGAGACACGCTGTCCCCATACGGGCACTATGCCAAGGATGACCCGTAAGGTCAAGCCCTCCCCCACGCCCGCCATGTTGTTCTCCGGAAGGCGAGCCCTGGAAATGACGCGCGTGACTTTTCGGGGGTCTTCTTGGCACTATACCGGGGCGAAAAGAACGCTACATTCTGCAAGGGGGATGCCATGGTACTGCAACCAATCGACTGGGCGTGCGTCATTGCCTTTTTTGTTGTGTCACTGGTTATAGGACTCGCAGTTACGCGGCGGGCGAGCCGCAGCTCGACCGAGTATTTCGCTGCCGGCCGCGCCATGCCGTGGTGGCTGCTCGGTGTGTCGATGGTCGCAACGACATTCTCGACCGACACGCCCAATCTCGTGGCCGACATGACGCGCTCGAACGGCGTGGCGGGCAACTGGCAGTGGTGGGCGTTCTTGCTCACGGGGATGCTGACAGTGTTTGTCTACGCCCAATTGTGGCGGCGTTCCGGCGTGCTGACGGACATCGAGTTCTACGAGCTGCGCTACAGCGGCAAGGCGGCGGCATTTCTGCGAGGATTCCGCGCTCTGTACCTGGGCCTGTTCTTCAATTGCTTCATTATGGCGTCGGTTTCGCTGGCGGCCATCAAGATTGGCGAGGTTCTCCTGGGGCTGCCCCCGCTGCATACCATCTTGATTGCGGGCACGGTTACCGTGATCTACAGCACCCTGGGCGGATTGCGCGGGGTGTTGTTCACCGACCTTATTCAGTTCGCCATGGCCATGGTCGGTGCGGTCGGCGCGGCGATTGTGGCGCTCAA
>SLSB01000479.1 GCA_007130675.1 Candidatus Hydrogenedentota bacterium
CGGCTGCCGTCGCGTAGGATTCGGCGACGGTTCCGAGATCGTTATGACCCACCAGACCGCCCACGGCGAACCCCGAACCCGTGACATTGCCCGTGACCCAGCAGCCCGAAATCGTGCCGTTGTTCAATCCGGCCAGACCGCCCACATACGCTTTGTCCACAACCGAAACACCCTCGAGGCCCACGTCTTGTACGGTTCCGCCTGCGCCAACAGCCCCGAACAGCCCCGCATAATCCACCCCGGAACGGTTAATCGTTAAGCCCGTGATGACATGCCCGTCCCCGTCAAAACTCCCTGTGAACGGCTCGGCAGACGTGCCAATGGGGACAAAATCAACTGCTGCCGACGCGTCGATATTGGCAGTTAAGACGTAGCGTGCATCCAGTGGAAAGCCTTCGGTGCCGATAAGCTGGAGGTCTGCGATGTTCTCAATCTCATGCGTCAGTGGGCCTTGCGAGACCACCAAATCTACCGCACTGCCGACAAATACCTCGGTTCCCGCAGCCGGGTCCTGGCTGATCACGTTCCCGGCAGGGACGGTTTCGCTGTGCGCAGATATCACGGTTCCGACCATCAGCCCCGCATCGCTGATGGCAACCGATGCGGCCGCCTGACTCATCCCCACGACATCCGGCACGGGTACGGGCTCGTACAGAGAGAACTCGACGTAGGGGCGTTCGTGTGCGGGGATGGTTGCGCCCAGGGCGTAGGCCACCCAGAATTGGCCTGTAGTTGCGTTGTAGACGATGCTGACGACGGTCGAGGAGACCCCGTCGGCGATCGCAATCTCGATGGCTTTCTGCGCGTCGATCGAGCCATATCGGGGTTCGATGGCGGCGTGAAGGGTTTTGTTGCCCTTGCGGTGGTCTTCGGGTCCGGCACCGGCGTAGGCGCCGCCGTCGTGGCGTTTCCAATAGACCATGTCCTCGAACGGTTCATAGAACGGATCATAGTGCGGATGCGGCAGGACGGGGTGGCCGCCGCCAAACTCGTCGAAGCGGGAGTTGCTGGTGAAGAGCAGCCGCGCGTCGAGGTCACCTTCGGGATCGAGGCCGCTGATGCCGTAGTGGTATTCGTTGGTGCGCGTGGCGTTTTCGATGCGGTCGAGCGCTTCCTGCAACGTGGTGTCGTGATAGATCGCATCGCGAAGCAGCATCGGGAAGGGAACGCCGTTTAGCGTTTCGGCATCGCCGAAGCCGCCCATGATCTGGCTGAGCGCGATGCCGTGTTCGTTCATGCCGCCCACCGCGGCCCCGACCAGCCCGGCAAATCCGATGACCGCGTGTTTCTCGCCGTCCTCGGGGTCGAATGTGGCCACGACGGGATAATCCTGCGCGCCGGTGTTCATGGACCAGTCGAGGTTGCGCATCTGGTAGAGGCAGCCATCGGCGGTGGCTTCGCCCCACGCCGCGAACAGTCCGCAATGGTACTCGGACATATCGGGAAGCAAGTGCATCTTCTGTAGTTCGCGGAAGGTGACCTCGGGATAGCCGGCATCCATGCAGCCGTCGGCGATACCGCGCAGCTCCTGTTCCCACGCCTCGATGTCGAAATACTGGCTGTTCCACATGGCGTCGATGGCGTCATTGTAGTGTTCTTCGGTGAAGGGGATAACGGCCTTCATACCGGCCCAGCAGGGGGCGATCTGGTCGGCGAGAAGCCGCCCGTACCAGTAGCCCATTTCGTACCGGCTGCCGCCAAGTTTGACCAGCGTGACGGTGTCGTCTCCCGAGCCGACGGTCTCGATGGATCCCCAGCCGCCCACGTCGCGGTAGGGCAGGGTATCAGGCGTCACCACAACGTCGGTGGTGAACTTGAAGGGGAACAGACCGCCGCTCTCATAAGTCAGCTCGACGAAAAAGGCCGTCCAGCCGTTGGCGGGCTCGGGCACCGAGCCGATGTAGAGCCCGCCGCCTTGGTCCTCGAGCACCGTGTCTGTGTAGGCTTCGCCGATCAAGTCGAGCGAATGGAGCCTGAAATTGCGCTCCTCGGGGTTGGTCGCCTGCCAAAGAAGCACTCCCGTTGGCTCCGTAATGGTCTGGACATGAAGCGAGCCGTCGGGCTGCTTTGACCACGAGAACTCAGGCCGCGGGGTGTCGTTAAGAATCGCTTCGTAGTATGCTATAATATTGTTGTTTGCTTCGTTATTCAGTCCGTGACCCGTATTCGGCACATAGCGCAGATGTTTCTCGCCTTTCAATGCATCGAAATAAAACTGCGAGGAATCGGGCAGAAAATACCCATCGCCTGTCGCATTGACAATGTATTTGGGCATCGTGAGACGGTTATCAGCATAGCGGTAGGGATCGATGATCGCCATCATATCGCGGAACTCGGGCGTATGCAACCAGTCCATGATGTTCATGTCAATGTAATCGCCGATAGCAGCGGCCCAATACCCATACGCGGCATAATGATGGCGCATGGAATGTTCGACGTTTAAGACGTCAATCACTCTTGGAATAATGGCCTTGACGCGATCGTCCACCAGGGCGGTGGTCCACGTGGTCCAACCGCGTTTTGAAAAGCCGGATACCACGAAGCCGTCGATTTCGGGATGCTCGGTCTGGATCGTGTCCATCGCGCGGACCACCGCCTTGGTCATGGGCAAATACAGCAGCCACTCGGGGTCGCCGGTGCTTTTGTATCTGTCCCAGCCAAAAGCGATCAACGCATCTTCCCATCTTGGGAGGCCTTCGTCGGTAAATGTGAGAGGCTGATTCGGAATTCCTCCCAAGCTCGCCACGATGGACTGAGTTTCCGTGGCGATAAAGGTAGGTTGGATTCCACCGCTGATGAATAGCATAGCCGTCGAGTGGCTGACCGTGTCGGGAACGACGATGGTCAGCGTATGTTCCCACACGTCCCGGTCGACCTCATCGAGTGTCATCCAGGTCTGCGACGTCATATTCCACACATTGGCTGTCCAGCCCTCGTCGCTGTAGGTCATACTGAACTCATAGTCATATGCCTCGTCCTCGTCGGCGACGTAGTCATCGAGCGGCGTGGTCAGGCTGGCCGACGCGGTTAAAGAAGTGAGTAAGAAAGCGGCGAACGTTAGTGTCTTCAGAGCGGTAAGTGTGCGAGTCATCAGAGTATTCCCCCAAAGCTGGCCAAGACATAGCAGTTGCATTGCACACGGGTCCAAGGCCTTACACCCGAAAACAGACTTCTCTCGGGTGAGAGCCTCTTAATTATGTCGCGCACGGTAGCCCGACCGTGCGCGAATCATACCCATATACTGCGTGCCCCCGCCTGGCGCGTGAGCCAAGCATGCAGGCGAGACGCCTGCGCTACCTGCGCCCTGCCCTGGCGCGTGAGCCAAGCTTGCAGGCGAGACGCCCGTGCTACGACGACCGGCGGCGCCGTGAGCGGGCCCTGCTCAGCAGGAGCCCGCCCAGCGCCAAGAGGAGCAACAATTCGCCGTTGATTGTCACATTGGTCAGTCCGGCCGGGGCGGTGTCTTCGGCTCGCCTGCGCAGTTGGACGACACCGCCGTGGTTGGCCTGGAACTCGATGAAGACGCCGTCGGCATCCTGGACTACCCGAACCGAATCCGGTTCGAGCCAGCCGAGCACGCGTGTTCCGGTCACCCAGCGGCTTTCGCCGTCTTCGGTGAACAGGTAAGCCGGTTCGAGCGCACTCGCGTCGACCCCATGGGGCACGGGAAGCTGGATGGTTACCGGCTCGAGATATACCGTGCCGGGTGCAGCCTCGTAGGCAGGTCCGACAAACTCGGGCTGCTTCGCGGCAGCATCGGACTCGGCAAGTGCCACGGGCCCCTCATACACGGCGTCACTTACGGTGAACTCGTAGGTGAACGGCCCGACCTCGTTGCCCGATAGGGTGAGTGCCCCCGCCGTGAACGTAACGAGTTCGCCGTCGGCCCAAGGCTCTTCGAGCTGATACACCACCCAGCCGTCGGCCTCATCGAGGGGCAGCCATGCAACGTCCGCAGACTCGGTTTCGCCCCAAATCACCGCGCCCCAGACCGAATCGGGGTCGATGGCTTCGCCACTGCGCAGGCGAATCGCGAGCGGCGCTTGCGGAGCACACGGGCGTACGCCGTCTTCGTCCAGCGCCGAAGGCATCACCCGTTCGTAGACCGTTGCCTCGGCGAACGGCTGCAGGGCTTTCCTCGCGAACTCGCACGCGAACGGGCTGGTTCTGCGCGTGTACTGGGCCGAGACCTCCTGGGTTTCGCCGGCTTCGATCGTTACGGTCAGGTCCTCGGGCTTGTCCCAACCCGAGATGGACCTGAATTCGACGGTGTGGGCGCCTGGCGGAATGCCAGTCTCAGTGACGCCGCTGTTGCGCCATGTGTCTGTTCCCGTTCTCCGCCACTGCGCGCCCGCATCACGCGCACCCGATGGTGCAATAGTCACTGTGAGCGAGCCCTCGGGCACGTATACCGTGTACTGTCCCACCGCTTCGGTTGTTTCTCCCACAGAGATGGTAACCGTCTTGTTCGCGGGGGTGTTCCACCCGTCGACATCCTTGAACTCGATTTCATGCTGGCCTTCGGGGACACGTTTCTCGGATATGCCGCTGTCGCGCCACTGCTCGGTTCCGACGCGGCGCCATTGTGCTCCAGCGGTTGCCGCTGCCACGGGGGTTATGCTGACGCGGAGATCGCCAGATGGAATCTCGACATATTCGCCAATTTCGGTAGTCGTCCGGCCATTGAAGACCTCAGTTTCGATCTCTTCCGGAGTTGTCCATCCCTGGATTTCCTTAAACTCGACGGTGTATGGGCCTGGCTCGAGTTCGGCCTCGATAGCCCCGCTGGACAGCCAATCCGAACCCTTGTCCACCTTGAAATATGCCGATTCGGCCGCGACCTCGGCCAGCATTTCTTGGCCGTCCGTGGCTGCGAGATTCTGCATCACAAGGTGCACCGACCCCTGCTGGTCTAGCGTGCACTCGAAGTACAGGGTCGCGAGCAGGAACGGATTCGCGACATGCGCGGTGTTGCCGTCCTCGCGCACGTTGTCTGCCGTGGTGATCTGGCGGTTATTGGCGGGGTCCGTGAAGACCATGCGCACCCGGCCTGCATCCGGGCCGCCGGGTTGACTGACTTTTACCTTGTGCCCGTACCATATTTGCAGGAGATCGGACAGTTCCGCGGTGTTGAACGTCAGGATCTCGGGATCATAGGCGACGTCCAGACTGATCACAGCCGGTGCGGGGCCTCCCGCAAACAGGCCGTCTTTGGTGTAGGTGTCCAGAGCCTTCACATCATCGCCGCGGAAGAGCAGCAGAGGCACCTCGAGCCGTGAGCCCTCGAGCCCGGGCTCACCGATACGGAACACGTTGCCCGAGAAGATCTTGGCTTCGGACTTGCTCCCGGCCGACTCCTTGCGCCGCCACATGGCGCCTTCATGGCGCGCCTCGTCCGGCTCGATCATGACCTGAAGCTCGCCGGTAGCTTTGACATACGTTCCAGTGACGGTGACGGCGGCCTTCTGATCGGCTTCAACCGTTACGCTAATCGGGTCGGGGGCCACCCAGCCGGGCACGGAGCTGAATGTAATCATGTAAACGCCCACGGGGATCCCGGACTCGGTATAGCCGCTGTCGCGCCCTATCGTGCTGCCTTCCCGGAACCATTTCGCGCCGGCCATCCGGACCTCGACGGGCTCGATCGTCACCTTCAGCGAGCCGGTCTGGATGATCTCCTCGTATATGCCGGTTGTGACAAATGTC
>SLSB01000359.1 GCA_007130675.1 Candidatus Hydrogenedentota bacterium
AAAACCACGGAAATGACTGAGCCTGTACCGGCCTGGGTGGGCGTTTCTGCAGTTGCCAGCAAACGGGAGGTCAACCATGTGTAGGCACGCGGCGCACTCCAAGTACGGAACGGGACGGCGGCGACACGGCGCCCACAGCATTCTTATGGCGTTATTCTTCTTTCTCGCGTGCGGGGTCTTGTTGATGACGCCCGCGGTTTCCGAGGTTCCCGTGTTCGAACCCTACACCGGGCATCCCGGCGGACATGAAGGGCCTCCGGCAACGGCTGGCCCCCCGATGGACCCCGGTGCTTGGCACAAGGTCCCCGGGCTGATCTTGGACGAGGGCGACATCTGGGGGAATCGCGTAAACGCGCGGACGACCTTCACCGTGCCGGGCGGCATGGGACTGTTGTATTCGAGCCATCCGGGGCGCGACAAGCAAACGGATAGCGAATGGCGTAACGCGCAGATCGAACAGGGTTTAACGACGGGACCCTCGGGCAGCATTGCGTTCACCCGCGACCTGCTCAACTGGTATGACCATCCCGCGAACCCCGTGCTCAACGAAACACAACGAAGCTGGCAAACGCCCGCGCGGGTACACACGCGGGACATGCTCTACGATCCCGTCGGGAACCGCTGGGTGGTCTACTTCGGCAACATCTGCGGAGACGACGTGCCGGGTATCCGCACACTCGGCGTCGCGTATAGCCGGGACCTGGTCAATTGGGAATACGCGGACGGTCCGCTGTTAACCATCGAGGACTACGCCCGCTGGGTTCCCGAGCGGATCGAAGCCACCGAGGAAGAACTGTATGAACATGGCCGCATCTATCTCGGCTGGGCCATGCACCACGATGGCCGGTTCTATATGACCTTGTCGGGAACGGAAACCGTGGGCGAAACGGAGCACGAGGGCATTCGCTCGACCTCGACGGGGCGCGTTGTTCTCGCCGCGGATACGCCCGAGGGGCCGTTCGAACATATCGAAGAGCTTGACGCGAACAATGTGCTTCCGGGCACGAAACCCGTCTACTGGAACGGCAGGTGGTACAGCGTGTTTGCGGGTTCCTGGGATGATCAACCGGGGTTTGGATTGGCATGGTCCAACGAGTTGTTCGGACCTTTTGAAGAAAACCCGGATAATCCCATCTTCACCGTGGAAACGACTCAGCGCTCGAATCCAATACTCTTCCATTATCAAGGTGTCTGGGGTGTCTTGTTCTCGCGGGGCGGCCACTGGAGCGAAGCGCTTCCACTGCGTCTGGCCGTCGCCAACTACCACCCCTCGTTGCTGAATTTGGGTCAAGAACGAGAACACCACGACTAGGCGGCCCAGCTCGCGCGCACTCGAGTTGCAGAGAGGTGTTGGAATAGGTGCCAAGGTTCAGGCCGTCGTGTTGTGGGTATTACGGAGGTTCGTTCATGAAAAAGAAACGGTTCCACGGCAGCGCTTATACGGTTACATGGACAATTGGCTGCTTGATAGGGTTGTTGCTGGCCATTCCCGTGAATGCCGAGGCGGGCGAACGGGGGCTGATCGGTTCCGGACAAGGAGGACCCCAAAAGACGGTGAGGCCGCCGATGAGCCCGGATGCCTGGGTGAAAGCGGAAGGGTATGTCTTTGACTTAGACCAGGTGTGGGGGCTTCGCATCAAGCCGCGCGGCGTTTTTCAAATACCGGGTGGCGTGGGATTGCTTTATAACTCGAGACCGCCGGCGGGCTTCGATGCCCCGGAAGGGTTTGCTTCCCAGCAAACGGGGAGCTTGGCGTTCAGCCGCAATCTGCTCGACTGGCATGACTATCCCGGAAACCCCGTGTTGCACGAGGTACAGGATTGGCAAGGCAGCCAGCGCGCCATGCCGCGCGCCATGCTGTACGACGAAACGAATGAGCAGTGGGTCGTCTATTTCGGCGATTCGCACGGGGATTACCCCGGTATCCGCGCAGGCGGAACGGCTTTCAGTAAAGACTTGGTGACTTGGCATTATGCGCCGGGGCCGACTATCACGATTGACGACTACGTCAACGCCGTGCCCGAGCGCATCGAGGCGAGCAGGGAAGAGCTGGATGCTGAGGGCCGGATCTACCCGAGCTGGGCGATCTATCACGAGGGGCGGTACTACCTGAACGTTACCGGAACCAATCGCACCGGCGAGAACCGATCATACGGATCGATTCTGCTCGTAAGCGACGAACCAACCGGCCCCTTCGAGTACGTCGAGGATTTCCAAGGCGATTTCATGCCGGGCACGCGCCCCGTTTATTCGGACGGGACGTGGTACGCCGTTTTCTCAAGCAGTTGGGACGGACAACCCGGTTTTGGCCTTGCGTATGCCGACGATCTTCTTGGCCCGTATGAGATGAATCCGCTGAACCCGATCATCACGGTAGAAACGACGACGCGCGCTCGGCCCCAGTTGTTTCGGTATGATGGGACGTGGGCGATCCTGTTCGCGCGCTTCTATGAATACCGGGACATGCGGCTGCGCCTGGCGCTGGCAAACATCAACCCGAAGCTCATTCCCCGGGAGCAGAACTAAACACCGGCGCATTGCGAGCCTTGGTTGAACGTCGTGCAGGGGCGGCCTCAAGGCATCGTCCGAATACCCGAGAGCCAAACGCCGTCACAGAGTATCGAGAAAGCAGGGCACACACCGCGTCCTCCAACCTCGCCGGCACGCATACGGATACTGCCGGTTGTTGCACGTTCAAATCGATCAAAAAGCGGGCTGGGGGTTCTCTTTTGCGGCCAGACCGGGTATTTCGCAGTATTCAATCGGTGGGCCTGCGAGTCTCAGGCGACCTATTTGCAGAAAAGGCAGGCGCTCTCTTCGTAACCCAAGTCTGCCGACTGGACCTCTATCGAAAACGGCCGCGGCGATGAGAAGGGTGCGTCGTTTTTGACGGGGCGGAGCACAATCGGTACCATGGAACCGATCGGACCAAATGGGGAACAACCGCCCGGATACCGAAGACTATGGACATTTCGCTTGGCATCAACACCAGCTTTGCCATGAACCGGTTTCCTTGTCCTGAGGATTGGGTGTCGGTGGTGGCCAATGATCTGGGCTTAGACACAGTCCAGTTCACCTCGGATTTGCTTGATCCGTTTTTGCCGGCGTCACTGCTTCAGCGCGACACGGCACGTATCCGCGAGTTGTGCGAAGAGGCGGGGCTTCGCATTGAGAGCACGTTCACTTCGGTTCATTCACGGGTGAATCACGTGTTGCACCCGGATATCGAGATGCGGCGGGTGTGGCTGGACTGGCTGAAGCGGTTTATCGACATCTCATCGGAACTGGGCGCCTCGGGGATGGGCAGCCACTTTGGCATCATGTCGGTGCCGGATAATACCGATCCCGGCATGCGCGCAGAACGCATCGAAGGGGGAGTGGCGGCCTGGCGCGAGTTGTCGGAACATGCGGCAGCCCGGGGTCTCGATTACCTCATGTTTCAGCCGATGTCGATTCCGCGCGAGATCGGCGAGACCATCCCCGCCGCGCGTGAAATCCTCGAGCTATGCCGCGACGAATTTGCCGTGCCGATGCGCTTGTGTCTCGATGTGAGTAACGGCGATCTGAAATCGGATGACCCCTGCGACACAGACCCGCACGCATGGCTCAAAGCCTTCGCGGACGACATCGTGTGTCTGCACGTCAAACAGAGTCTGCGCGACAAGAGCGGGGAATATCCGTTTACCTGGGAGTTTAATACACAGGGCAAGGTGGTGCCCGAGGAAATCATCGCGACGATGCAATCGGCGGGTATCGAGCAATGCACGCTCTTCCTCGAGATTAAACACGGCGAGCGCTGGCCCGTCGAATACCGGGTGGTCAGCGACCTCAAAGCATCGGTCAAATACTGGCAACCGGCTATCGAGGCGGCGGCGGACCGCTGAACCATGCGCATAAGTCGATTACGGCGGAGGCGGCCCAGTCGAGCCGCCTGGCCGTTTGCAGCATAACGAAAAGGGAGGAGACTTTTGGCCGACGGCCACATCGATCTCAACAAATATGTCCAGAAATGGGTCGATCTCAGGTATGATGGCAGAGTATGTATACAATATGGCGGCGCGGGAGACCCCCCATGTCGCCCCACAGCAGCACATTCAATACGTGCGGGCATGTCTTGACAGACCCCGCGTGAAGTGAGCGAACGTACGGGAGGACAGTCATGAAAACGACACTGTGGCAACTTGGACTATTCCTGGCACTGGCGGCGCTTATCGCTGTGGGATGCGGCGAAAGAGAGCAGCCCGTCACCGACGTGCCGCCCGATGGGCTGCCCGAAACCGCGGTGCCGCCCACCGAGCCCGTGGTGCCGGCCGAGCCCATTTTCGAGGAAGTGCCCGAGGTCGAAACGACGGGCCCCGAGGCGACCATCTACCGCACGGAATGGGGCGTGCCGCATATCTATTCGGACTCGCTCGAGGCGGCCATGTATGCCTTTGGGTATGCGCAGGCCGAGGATCGGCTCGATGAGATCATGCAGAATACGCGCACGGCGCTCGGGCTGATGTCCGAGGCGTTTGGCAAGGAGCACATCGAACTGGATTACCAGTTGCGCCTGTTCCGGAACCCCGAGGTTGCCCAGGAGGCCTACGAGACCGCCCCCGAACGCATTCGGTTGATCTGCGACGCGTACACGGCGGGAATCAAAGCCTACATGGAAGACTACCCCGAACGGGTGCCGGACTATGCCATCGACCTCGAACCGTGGCATGGCGTCGCTGTGGGCCGCACCATCATCCTGCAGTGGCCCCTGGGCACAATTCGGAGCGACCTGAGGCGGCGTCATGAAGATCCCGGTACAGGCTCGAACGGCTGGGCCGTTTCTCCGAGCCGCTCCGCGGAGGATTGCGCCATCTTACTGACGGACCCCCATCTCACGTGGCAGGGCATCCAAGTGTTCTATGAAGCGCGCATCCACGCAGAAGAGTTCGACATCAACGGCCATTTTGTTGTGGGCGCTCCGATGATGGGCCTCGGGCACAACGCCAACGTGGCCTGGGCCTGCACCACCGGCGGGCCCGACACCTCGGACGTCTATGAACTCAAGATCAACCCCGAGAATCCCCTGCAATATGAACTCGATGGCGAGTGGAAACAGGCGGAAGTGGTGATGATCGAGTTCGATGTGAAGGACGCCGACCCCTTCCAGCGACCGGCCGTTTACACGGAATGGGGCCCGTATATCGAGGAGCCCAAAGACGGGGTCGGCTTCGCGGGCGCGACGCCGTATTTCAACGCCAAGGGCCTCATCGAGCAGGTGTACCGCATGTGCACGGCGCAAAACTGCGACGAGTTCTACGAAGCCCTCGGCATGAACGAGTTCATGGAGCAAAATATCATTTTCGCGGACACCGAAGGCAACATCCAGTATGTGCGCACCGGCCGCACGCCTATCCGCCCCGAGGGCTACAACTGGTCGGCCCCGGTGCCCGGTCACACCACGGACACAAAGTGGCTCGGGATCCACGACATCGACGACCTGGTCCAGATCAAGAATCCCCCGATCGGCTATATGCAGAACTGTAACATCAGTCCCGCCGTGATGCTGCCGGATTCGCCCATGACCCCCGACAAGTATCCGGATTACATTTACAATGTGTCGTGGGACAGCACGAATATGCGCGGCGAGCGCGCCTTGCAATTGCTGGCCGAGTTTGACTCGATGACGGTCGAGCAGGCAATCGCCCTCTCGAACGACGTGTACGACCGGCTCGCAAAACCCTGGCAGAAGGCCCTCGATGCCGCTATTGCCGCCGGCGGCGAAGACTATATGGAAAACGCAGATTACGCGACCGCCGTCGAGGCCATGTTGGCGTGGGATGGAAACTACCGGCCCGAAAGCAAAGGCGCGCCCATTATGAAATTCTGGCGCTTGCGCTGCCAAAGGGCCGTCGATGTGCAGGCCATCGCGGACGAAGCCGAGCTCGGCGCCGAAGACCTCGCGAAAATGGCCGAGCTGCTCGAAGAAACGGTAGACGAGCTCAAACAGACATTTGGCACAATCGATCTCGCATGGGGCGATGTGCATGTGGTCGGCCGCGGCGATACTTATGTAGGGTGCGGCGGCGACAATTATGGCAGCGGCCCCAATTCAACTACAACGCTGCGCTCGGTGACCTACCGCGAGAGCGAAGAGCTCGGCGGCAAACACGTGGCCTTCAGAGGCTCGTTTGCCATGATGCTCATGTTCATGCACCCCGACGGCGTCCAGTCGTACAGCGTCGTGTCGTGGGGCAACAGCAGCGACCCGGAATCGCCCCATTACATGGATCAGGGCCGCGACCTGTTCGGGCCGCTGAAATTCAAAGAGACGTATTTCCAGAAGGAGGACCTCTTGAATAACGTCGTATCCGAGAAGGTGATAACGCTTCCGTGACAACATCCAATCAGGTTCCGGAAAACACTCAGGAGCTTCGGGGAAGGGAAGCGCTGGCGGGCGTTATCCGTGAGAGCTACGACGTCGGGTTCGTCGAGTTGCCCGTCCCCGTGCCGTTGGCGCATCAGCGCAGGCACAGAAAACTGATGGTGACCACCGGAGCGGGCAAGTATCTCATCAAGACCTACAAACGTGACCCGTATGTGCTTGATGCGCTGCGCTTTCAGCACCGCCTCTCACAGCATTTGGACGAAAACGGGCTCCCCGTCGCGCGCATCCTTCCCGCCCGCAACGGCAAGAAGATTGTCGAGCGCGATGACTGGGCCCTCGAGCTGCAGGAATTCGTCGACGGCGCCCCCATGGAGGTCACGTCTGAATCGCTTGCCATTTCGGCACACGCGCTCGGGAAGATGCACGACGTGAGCCGCGATTTTCCACGGCCCGAGCGCGATGCACGCATGTGGCGGTTCAGTGAAGTGCCCCGCACGCTGTTTGCCCAGTTTTTCGAAATGGCCAAAGAAAAGGGAAGCGAGGCGGAAGTCACCGAGGGTTGCAACCAGATCGCCCTGTTTCTGCGCGACGCTTCGCAGGAATTGAGCTGGGAAGCCCGCAACCAGTTCGAGACGGGCCTGATCCACGGTGACTGGCACGGCGGCAATCTCATCTTCAAAGACGGACGCCTTCAGGCCGTTGTCGACCTCGAGTTCGCGGGTGACGGCTGTTTTCTCGAGGACTTGGCCTACGGCATTTCGAATTTGTGCGTGCGCACGACCATGAAACCCGAGCGCCTTGGCAAACGCACGGATATCATGCTCAGCAACTATCAGAAACACCGCAATATCTCGCCCTATGAGCAGGTGGCGCTGTATTACGCCGTCGGAGTGAAACATGTCGCGACGGTTTCGTACCAAGCGCTCCAAAGCAACGGCATCGTGGCCGGCTACTCCGCCAAGTCCTGGATGGAGCGACTCGCCGTGCAGTGCAAATGGCTCTCCGAACGCGCTCGGGGCGTACGCTGGGGATAGAGCCGCCCCGGCACTCCGAACAACATAGCCGCCAGTCCCCGGTTATTCGGCGACGGCAGGTGCGTAATACGCGGCGAGAGCGTCGGGCGTTATCGTTTGCTCGGGCAGGCGGGTTGTGCCGTCCGCAGCGCACACCACTTCGACGCGGACCGGTTCCGTGCCAAAGGTGACGTTGCCGTGGACCATCCGGCGCGCCGGGTCCACGAAAAACTCGGCGGGCACACCGTCGACGATGACTCGCGCGACGCCTGCGTCGCCCAACGCGAAAAATACGCGGTCCTCTAGGGTTGCGGGGCCGTGCAGGGTCACGGCCAGCGTGTTGGTTGCGGCGTCCCAATTCTCCGAGATCCGCTTTCCGCCCCATTGGTGGTAGACAGCGTATTCGGGCACTTCCCTGACGTATAGCAGCCGGGTCTGGTTCGGGGCGAGGTGCAGATTCGCAAACTGTTCGAGCACTGCGGCGCCGCGTGCCGGGGTAGCACTCCGCTGGTGCACATCGTATACCGCAAACGTGCGCTCTCCCGCCAGCGGTTCGAGTAGCGGCTCGCTGAACACTACCGAAGTCTCGGCGGGATTCGCTTTGGGATTTGCCACGACCAACAAGACGTCGTTCCACACCTGGTTGTGGTACAGCGAAGCGTAGGTGCCGGGCGCGGTTGCGGCAAAGCGGTCTTTCGCCGTGGCGAAGTAATGCGGCTCCGATTCATACAGGCCGAAGTAATGCTGCGCACGGTTGAATGTTTTCACAAACAACACTTCATCGGCGGTGACTCCCGAGGCATAGGGAAACTTGTCGGGCCAGAGGCGCCAATCGAGATAACTGTACTGCCCGCCCCCCGTCAGAAGATCAAACGCATAGGCCAATTCCGCGCCGCAACGAACGGCCTCGGTGTCCCCGGCCCACAGACAGCCTTGGGCCCAATGGTTCTGATACGAGCCGTATTGGGTCCAATAGGAATCAAGCGACGCAAATGTGTAGCCCTCTCCGAAAAGATGCACGTCAAACGCCGATATCACCGGCAAAACAAAGGCATGGCTCGAGTGATCGATCAGTACCGCATGGGGGCACTCGGCCAGCATGACCTGCCGGCGGCGCCAGTTGACGTCGTGCAGCTCGATCAGGCAGTCGTAGACCGGCTCCGGGTGGCCGTGTTCTTTCCAAAGGGTGCAATTCGAATAGGCGAGATTGTCGTCGATGTACATGCCATCGACGGGGTACTTCTCGAGCATGTCCTTGATGGTGGCCATCCGGTACTCGTCCAACCCATTGGGCGATGCCAGGCAGGTGGCGATCAGGTCGCAATAGGGGTCCATCGAGGCCGTGTAGCGGCCGCCGTAGTTAAAGCCCTGCCAGAGATGCCAGTTGCCCGCATTCTTCATGGCTTGCACGCCCTCGGCGTTGGCGTACATCAAATCGGCGTTGGCCGTCCAGATGAACAACATGCCGGCGTTGTGGACGGTCTCGAGCACGCGGTCGAATTCTTCGGCAGGCGGCCGAGGCACGCCGGGCGTGCCCAGCCGATGCATCTGAAACAAGGTAAACCCTAACCGGGCCGCCTCGTGGATCTCCTCGTCCGTCGGGTAAGGGTGCTCGCCGTCGCCCACCCAGATAAACATGCGCAGATCCCGCCAGCGGGGGTGCGGATGCCGGTTCGGCGCAACCGCCAGGCCGGTACGGAAAGTGAACGTGTCTCCACCTGGGACAACAAACGCCTCGCCGCCCGGCGCGATACGCACGATATGCTGGGTAAGCGTGGCCGAGACTTCGCCGCCGGACATCTCGTTGACCAGCAGCGAGGCGGTCGCGGCATCAGCAGGCGAGCGGTGCGTGCCGCCGCGGTCGGTGAAAATGGCCAGCGCGGCTTCGTGGCTGAATACCTGGAGACACGACGTAAGCGTGGCCAACTCGACCGGGGTTCCCGCCTCGGGCAAGGCCCCTTGGAAGGAATCCGTACCGTTGGTGTCGCGCCGTTTGTGCAGATAGTGGCCGAAGCGCCCTTGACCGGTCACCTCGAAACGGATCCCGTCGTGAACCCGATACTCGTCGGCGGGCCGCAAAGTCATTTCACTCACCACAACGCCGTCGTTATAGAACATGGTCTCGAGGGTATACGGTACGCCCGCGGGCAGCGCGCCCTCCGTTCTCACGATCACCCTGTCCGGGCCTTGCGAGAGGATCTCGGTCGTGCCCCCGTCACAATCCGACAGGCGTACGCCGTCGAACCACAGGTCGGCGGGTGTTTCGAGTCCGACTACGGGCGTTCCGTCGCGCACCGCCTCGAGGCTTGCAATGGCGCCCGTGGCTCTGTCTACGGTATAGCCAAACGTGGGACCCTGAATCGTGATTCGAGCATCATCCGCCGTACACGTCAGATCCTCGGACGGCAACGGCTCGCGAAGGACCTCTGTCACCGTCTTGCTGATTGGTGGCGCTGCCCAGAGCGCGCCAGCGTGCAGAACGACCGCCATCCCGACCACAATCATCAACCAACCCGATTTCATGATACGGTTTTCTCCCCCGGCCGTTCCGGATTGCGTCTGACTGGCAAGGGCTTCGCCCCAATGAACGCTACGACGAAGTTCTCGGAAACGTGATCAGCGTCCTGTTGCCGCTTTCCGAACCGTCTTCAGCCACAAGCCACATTTTCGGGGCCCGCTGAAGGACGTCGATGGGTTGCGCCAGGCGACGCTCGATTAACCGGATCTGAGACGCCAAGTCGCGGTGCGGCAGCCCGAGCAGCTCGATGGGGCCGCCAAAAAAGGTCATAACCATGGCTACGTCTTCGCTCAATGTGCTGATGCCGGAGGTATCAAACCGGACCGGACCCGATGCAATGCGGTATTCCCACAAGCGGCTTGTGCAGCCCGCCGCCTCGAGCCAGTCGTCCAGATTGTCCCTGAGGGTTGTCGCGGACGAAGGAAACACGGGCAAGCCCGGCGCGGCGTCCGCCATGGCCTCGAGCGCGAGCGCATCGGCCTGCGTGCGCGTCATATTGAACGCGCGCAGCACCTCGTCGGGAATAAGCGACTTCTGCACCACGAAAAACTGGAAGCCCCACCCGGCGACTTGGCGCATGTTGGCGACGGCTTGCGCATACCCCTCGGGGTGCGCCAGATTGAGCCACGTCTGGCCGCCCATCGCGGCGGCATAGCTTGGGCCGCCTTCGATGGCGGCAAGAGGATCCACCGTGAGGCCCGGCGTCATGCGCATGCCCTCGATGGTCGAGGCGACGGCCTGCATGTTTTTCGGATAGCGCGGACGGGCGCCCTCGAGCGAGCCCGGCCGTGATTCCCAGGCGCCGGGCACCAGTGCATGCCGCACGCCCGCGCGACCCCATCGTTCGGCCGCCGCATACAGCGCATCGGCGGAGGCGCCTTCCTCCACGGTGCACCAGAACCGCGGGGTATCGTCGGGCATATTCGGGCGCGGCAGATTGCTGCGGGTCCAGGTAAAATAGGTTTCAACTTCTTCCGGTTTCGGCACCGAAAAGGTGATGAACACGGGATCGGCGCTCAAGGACTCGCCTGGCGCGAGCACAATGGGCGGATCAAATTCGGATGCGATCTCACCCTGCCACGAACCGCCAAAGGGTTCGAGGTTGATCCCCGAGCGGGCAATGTTCAAAGGCAAAACCCCGAGTCCGATGGTTCGAAGGTGTTGAGGGTCGTGAAAGAATGCGAGAGATGAGTTGGCGTTCCGGTCGAACGCCGCGTAGCCCGCCCGCATGTCCACACGGCGAATGACGCTTTCCATGTGCCCGCTCACATTCTTCAGGCAACCCGGCCCGAAGATTGCGGGGCTGAGCTTCTTTATCCCGAAAGGTTCTTCTCCGGTGTTGGTCACATGCATGCGGATGATCAAGAACGGGTAGCTGTTGTGCACGGAAACCTGGTGCCGAACCTTAATGCCGTCGCGCTCGGGCAGGTCCGCACTGAAATGATTGCCCGCGCCCACTTCCGTGGTGAAACGCTCGCGGCGGGCATTGCCTTTGTCGAATTCGTCGAGGAAAATCTCCTGGCCGGTCGCGAGCGTCAGCGACGCGCGCGCCTTGTCCACGAACTTGCCAATGCCTTCGAATTCGATCGTCCATTCGGCGTTATCCGACCCATACAGGAATCGGGCAGTGTTCGAGTCAAACGAAAACACGTAGTGTTCGCGCAATGCCCAAGGTTTGGACGAGAAGTCTTCTCGTGCTTCACCCGCATAAGCGGCCAACGCTGCTGTCACCGCCACAAGCAGCAGTACCAGACTCCGGCGGAGGTTGTTCCAAAAAACATGCAAGCTCATCATCCCCATTCTCCATAGTCCTTCCACACGCACGGCACAGGGCCGTGCGAGATATATTGCGCCCTCAGTTCGGTCACCGATTATACACGATCAGTGTGCACCATCGTCCACATCAATCATGCTGAGAAGTGCGCCCGCGCCCCGCTGTTATAGCATTTCCTCGACAGCGACACGGTAGACCGCCACCGCGCCTTGCCGCAGCACGCCGATGTCGAGAAACTCGCCGGGTGACCCGGCGAGAGCGCGCTGCACGGCATCGAACGGCTGTTGGGCCATATCGGAGCCATCGACTGATACCAGGAGGTCGCCGGACACAAGACCCGCCATCCGGGCCGGCGAATCCTCGGCTACGACGAGACTCCAGAACCCGTGCACCCGTTCGACGGGAGTCACGCCCGTGCCGTAAAGGGGCGGATCGCGCCACGGCAACGCCACAAGAGGCCGCACGTACAGCATTTCCGCGTTGCGGTCAAGCGCTAGCTCGAAGCGCGACAATAGGCGCATGCCAATCCGGACGGCTCCCGTATCCGACAACGCACAGAGGGGATTGCGAACCTTTACAGGGCCGATTGCGCATTCCCCAAGACGTATCTGGGCATCGGCCGGCGCATCGCCTCTTTCCATGGCACGTAAGCGGGGGGTATCCTCAGAGAGGAGGCCCCATTTTTCAAGAAGCGCCTCGGTAATGGACAGCGTTCCCGCGAATGCCGTATCCAACACTGCCTCGCGAACATAATGCCCTTCGAGCGTGACGGTGACGCGCATGATGCCATCCGGGTCGGTCGTGAAAGGAATCTCGAGCCATTCAGGACCCATCTCGGACGGAAACGCGCTGATCTCGCGCGCCGAGCAATCGAGGCGGAAGCGTTTGGGCAAACCCGGAAGCCCCAGAATCCCCGCCACCCGAAACCCGTACAGGGCTTCCATCGGACTCAAGTCCGCTGCATAGGCCTCGCAATCAATCGTCGGGCTGCCCGCCACATCGAGAACGAGAACGCGCACCGGCCGGGCGGAGAAACCGCCAAGCTGCTCGGGTTCGCCCGCTTCGGGCAGCTCCAGCGCTTCCGCGATAGGGGCATCCAGAGCAACATACGGCGCGGCGGTGTCCAATAGAAACGGATAAGGTCCGACGCCGTTGACCCACACCGGCACAAAAACGCGCCCGCGCTCAAACATCAACGCCTGCGCCGTGGCCGGGGGTTCGACGGCCAGCAGGCCCGCCGCTACTACGAGAAGCAGTGTGCTCAACATGACATCCTCGGCCAGAGTATAGCAGTTTCGTGGCCTATTGCCAGCGTAGCGTCCCTTGCGCAATCGCAGTCCACCGGATACTATCAAGTCAGGAGTGTGTTTTGTGAAACTCCAGACCATACCGCTGGGATCAATCCCGCAATGGGACAGGATCCCTCAGAGCGTGCGAGAGGGGCAGGGCGAATGACGCAGCGCCGCCATTTCGTGTATGTGGCCGCGGGAGTTCTGGCCGCGATCGTCCTGATTGTCGGCGTACGGGTGTGGTGGCAGGTCAATGCCCCTGGCGCGGCGTCCACGCAACCTGCCGAAAAGGGCGGGGCCGAGACACCGGCTTCTCGCGCTGAGAATGCCCGTGTCGATGACAGCGCGCTTTCCACGGCCCTCGAGACACTGCCCGAGGAAATGGCTCCGCCCGCAGAGAATCCGCGCGTCCTTGCTATATCGGGTTGTATCCGCGACACCTTCGGCAAACCGATCCGAGGCGCTGTCGTGACGTGCGCCGGTGAAGACGGCAAGGACTCTCGCTCGAATCACGAAGGACGCTACCGAATCGAAGGCCTTCCTGACCGCATCTTCGCGGTGACCGCAACCCACCCCGCCTATTTTCCCGAGCAGAAAGCCTTGGTGCCCGCTGGAGCAAACCGCGCCGATTTCACTCTGTCAGTGCGAGCATCCCTCGAGGTGCAGGTTGTGCGCAGCGACACACAGGAGCCCCTGCCCCAATACTTCGTGCGCTTTGAACACGAATCAGAGTCCCGGCACTCCGAGGCGCGGGAAGGCGGGTTACATGCGCGGGTACAAGACCCGGCCGGACGGACAACCCTATCCGGCCTGGGGCCCATTGCGGGCACGCTGTGCGTTTGGCAGCAAGGTTATGAAACACAGGAGATCGCGGTGTCCGCGGGGGAACTCGCAACCCCGCCGCACAGAATCACTGTTGCGCTCGAACCTTCCCACAACGGCCTTGAAGGAATTGTTGAGAACACCCGCGCGGAACCCATCCCAGGCGCATACATCCTCAACGATCGCATGTCATGGGCGGGTGATGTGCCCCAAAAGGCATGCGCACAGACCGGCCCGGATGGCCGGTTTCGTCTCGAGCCCACAAACGAACCCAAAAAGGACATTCTTGCCTGGCATCCTGACTACGCGCCCAATTACACCACGATCTACCCCGAGACATCGCCCCACGAATTGCTTCGCATTGTCCTGCAAGGCATGGCGACGGTGCGCGGGCGCGTGACCCTGGATGGCGAACCACTCGAAAGATGCCATGTCATCGCCTCCTTCAAAGGCGAAAATGCACTGGACCAAAACGGCCAGCACACAGATGCAGACGGCATGTATGCGTTGAGCGGGTTACCCCCCGGCCTGGCCCACGTCGAGGCTCGAGTCCATGCAGACGACTGGGGCGGCAGCGTCCTGCGCATCGCCCAGACGGCTGAACTCGTGGAAGGCGAGAGCACTTTGCTTGATTTCGAGGTGCAGCGGCCCAACGCAACGCTCGAGGGACGCATACACGCCACTTCGACAATGCTTGAAAGCGTATCGGTCAAACTCGCTCTCGAGACCGCCCAGGCGGCTGTTCAGTACGATGTGAATGCCGAGACCGACGGAGCGGGCGGAGCCTACTATCGCATTGAGAATGTCTTGCCGGGTACCGGCATCCTGACCGTGGAGGCAGAGAATGGTTCGCATTCTTTTTACAGGATCTCGCAACACGGCGTCACCATCTCTGCAGGGGAACATGCCGTCTTTGATATCACCATAGGTTCAAGTTGTGCCGTTGCTGGGCGCGTCGTATATCGCAGGCAGTTTGATATCGTGTTGCTGCTGGTGTTCGAAGGTGAGTCTGCCATAACCGAGCACGATATCGCGTCGGGCCTCGTGTCTGGTGAACCAGAGCAGATTGGGCTCGCCGCCGGAACCGTTGTTTCCGGCGGGATGTTCAGCAGCGGCCTTGCAAACCCGACCGGCGAGTATGCCGTCGAATTGCTCGAACCCGGCCGCTACACAGTTGTGGCTATCGGATCAATTGACGAAACCCTGTCCTCTGACCGCGCCTTCATTACCCTCCGCGAAGAGGACACGGTAACCCTCAACCTGACGTTACGCTAACTGCCTTTGGTTCAGCATCACCCCGGAGACCGCGCCGTGAAGAGTCACTTGGCGATGCGGAATCCCACGCGATTGAGGCGGCTTAACGGCGTGGCGCCGGAGCGGCTGGCCGAGCGGCAGTTGTGGGGATCGCCCCACCAGCTTCCTCCCCGGGTCAAGCGGTACTCCGTCCGGGGTGAATCCAACCAAGGGCCGCCATTGGCTGGCGCACCGATGTAGTTCTCGTGAAAATCGTCTTCGCACCATTCGGACACGTTTCCGCTCATATCGTACAACCCAAACGCATTCGGGCGCTTCAATCCGACCTTGTGAGCGTAATGCTCGCCGGCATCGTACGCATTGCCTTGCCACCAGGCATAATCGTCGATGTCAATGTAATGCGGGTCGTCTCCCCAGTAGAAGCGCGTCGAAGTGTCCGCCCGGCAGGCATATTCCCATTCGGCCTCGGAAGGCAGGCGGAAGGCCTGGCCCGTATAGGCACTGAGCGCTTCGGCAAACGCCTTGGCATCCTCCCAGTAGACATAGACCGCCGGCGTGTCCGGCTCGTCCATAACCGAATGCAGGCCCGCCCACGGGCTGGTGCCCATCACGGCTTCCCATTGGGCCTTGGTCACTTCATACTTCGCCATCCAGAATGCCCGAACCTTCACCGAATGCCGCGGGTCTTCCAGATCGCTGCTGTCTTGTTCGCCTGGGTAACGCCCCATGTCGAACTGGCCTGATGGAATCCGAACCATTTCCAGTGGCACTCCCCCGGGCAGAAAGACGGTCTGCTTTCGGCCAGGACCAGGAGGGCAGCCCAGAGCAAGTAATACGAGCCCGAGCGACGCTCCAATAACGCATATGCGCGATAACATCGACCTTCGCATCACCCCGTCTCCTTTTCTTGTGTGGCCCCGTCCCGATCGCTCGAAAAACCAGATAAGCCCGAATGATAAGTATACTGTGTATAGCAATAAAAGACAACGGTTCAAGATGTCTGATTTCAGAGAAGTACGTGACCAATCTCTGGCGAATGCTGATTCAGACACTCTTCCTGCTTGAGGAAATCGGAGGCCCTGCGTGTGATGGGTCCAACGGGTGCGAAAAAGGTGCCTGCTTTTACTGCACACAGATTGTGTTGGGATACTTCACGGTAGCCTGCGGCATCTGAGAATTGCAATCTAAATCATGCAAACCCGTTTACGCGCAAAACTCGCATGACCGCCAGTGGAAAGCTGGGGAAGATCCGGGTTAGTTGCTTGTGGCGCGGCTGAGGTGGCTGCCACGAATATGTTCGAGGATATCGAGCAGTGCGCCGACCTCGGGCTCGCAACCCAGACAATCGAAGAACTGCACGCAGCCTGCGCAAATGCGTGGGCGTTCCAAAAGAAGGGCGTACTCCTGTTTCACCGGGCGCAGTGAAAACAAGCAGTCGCGCTCGCTTTCGTACAGGAAATCGTCGGGCTGAAGCAACGGATTCAGGGCAAGCGCACGGTATTGGAGCAGGCCCAGTGCGCCGCACAGCAGGAAATAGGCCGCGCGCTCCATCCCCGTGTACCGGGCGATGCCCTCGCTTTGCCACGTGGAGACGGAAACACCACCTTCGCCCAACGAAAACAGGCCACTTTCGTGATCGTCGGTGATCCGCAAGCTCAATGAGCGAATCCCGCGCGAAAGGCGAAAATCGTAACGGGTCTGTGCCTGCGCCCCTATCTCAGATATTCGCTGGACTTCCTGCGCAGCGCCCGAGACACATACCGGCACCACCTCGCCTGCCGAATGCGATGCATAATTTCTGAAACCGGTTTCCATGATGATAAGTCCCCACTCTTGTATCCGCATCCCTATGACTTCTTCAGTTTAAACACTATTAAACGATTTTTTCAAAAAAGCCTCAATCGGGTAGTAACGGCTTTTTCTGTGGGGGTATTTTGGGGGGAATTGTAAGGCTCTACCCGACAGGACTCGCTCGGCGATGTACTGCTGTAAACATATGCAAACAAAGAAAATAGAGGAGTATGTGTATTACGTCAGCGAGCGCTTAATTGCCCATTCCACACTGGTTTGCACAAGTTCAGCCCCGGATGCGAGGTGCATCTTCTCCTTGATGCGCGCGCGATATGTTTCCACAGTTTTAATACTTATGTTCAGTCGCTCGGCGATTTGCCGGGTCGTGACTCCCTGGCCGATCAGCTCGAACACCTCGAGTTCACGGTCGGTAAGCCGCTCCATGGGCGATATCTCTGCCGAGGGCTGGTTGCTCGCAAAACTCATAAGGATACGTTCGTTGATGCGCTCGCTCACGTAGATGCCGCCATCGAGCACGCGGCGGATAGCCGTTACGATGACCTCGTCAGCTTCTTGCTTGGTAACATACCCGCGCGCGCCGGCTCGCAACGCGCGCTCGGCATAGATTTGCTCGTCATGCATGGATACGACCAGTGCAGCCGTTCTTGGAGCAAGCGAAGGCAGGCGCTTGAGCAACTCGAGGCCATTGGCATTCTTGAGCATGATGTCGACGATGACCAGGTCGGGTTGTATCGCCTCAAGCGCGGCCGCGGCCTCGGCGAGATCCTCGGCTTCGCCACACACGGCCATGTCGGGTTCGTGGTTGATGAGTTGTGCGAATCCTCGCCGCACGATAGGGTGATCATCGACAACCAAAATCCGGAACGACTGTGACTCTTGACTCATCTCGCAACGCCCTCATCTGGGTTCTGTTTCGTGGTTGCCGCGCGGAATAGGCACGAGACCTCGGTGCCGCCGCCGAAACGCCGTTTGACGACGAATGTGGCGTCGGCGAGCCGGGCACGGTGCTCCATCAGGCGCAGGCCCATCCCGCCTTCGGTCGGGAGAATTTGCGGCAGCCCCTTGCCGTTATCCTCGATCTGGAGCATCTTTCCCACGCCGGTCTCGACCAGCATAATGCGAATCAGGGTTGCTTCGGCGTGTTTAACGGCATTGGTGACCGCCTCTTGGGCGATGCGGTAGAGATGCTCGGCCTGGTCAGGGCTGGTGACCAGCACGCACGGATCGCTTTCAAACAGACATTCGATGCCGGTGACCTGCTCGGTGCGTTCGGCCAGTTTGTCCAAGGCGTGAGCCAAACCCTCGGCCTCGAGATCGACCGGACAGGCGCCACGGGCCAAGGTGCGCGTGTGAGCGATGGCTTCTTTGATGAGGTCGGCGATTTCCGCGGCTTCCCCCGCCTCTGTGATACCTTTCTCGGCCAAGGTCTGCGCCAGACCGCGGCTCATACAGAGAATTCCGGCGAGATGCTGCCCGAGACCGTCGTGCAGGTCGCGGCCAATCCGCCGCTGCTCGCGCGAACTGATCTCGAGGATCTCTTTCTCGAGGCCTTTGCGCGCCGTTATGTCTTCGGCGAAACCGGCAAACCGGAAGGTCTCACCGCGGCTGTTGAGCACGGGAAACCCGCGGTGCATGAGCCAGCGCGTGGCGCCATCGGACCGGATGACCCGAAACTCGACCGTGCCGGCGTGAAACTCGTCGGTGAGCGTTTTCGCGACCCGCTCGCGATCGTCGGGATGGACGGCGGCGAGAAAACACAGCGGGTCAGCCTGGAGCTGGTCCATCGGGATTCCCCAGATCTCGGCAAACGCCGGGCTGATGTAGAGGGCGCGGCTGAAATCGGCCGCCGCCAGCCAGAACATGGCGTGGCTGCTGCCCACCAGTTGCCGGAACCGCTCCTCACTCTCGCGCAGGGCCTTATCGGCACGCTGGCGGCTGATGGCGCCGGCGAAGATCTCTGCCAGAATCAGGATAAGGGTCGATACCGCATCATCCCACTGATGGTCGCCGCGCATCACTTCGAAGACAACATACCCGGCAAGATCGCCATGGCTGATCATGGGGGCCATGAGAAAAGAGCATTGCGGGCCGGACCCCAAAACACCGCCCTCGTTTCCGGCATCGACCGGAAGTTCCCCGTTGTTCGAGAATCGAATGCATGCATGCCTGCGAAGCTGCTGCAACAACCAGGGAAAAGTTTCGATGGACTGCTGCAGCCGGTCGGCAAGCGGCGGCGCCGGGCCCGAAGCGCCCCAGTCAAACCGGTGCTGCACTTGTTTCTCGTCGGTCGAGAACAGGGCGATTCCTATGCGGTCCACCTCAATGGCCTCGCCGATTTGGGCTATGGCGTTCTGGATGGCCTCGCCGACCTGTTCGGGTTTCACGCCGATGAAGCGCGTTGCGATACTCGTCAACAGTTGTTCCATCCGCAAATGCAGCTGCAGGTGGGTTTCCGCCTCGCGCCGCCGCGAGATGTCGCGCGCGATCCCCACCATGCCGATGG
>SLSB01000353.1 GCA_007130675.1 Candidatus Hydrogenedentota bacterium
CGGTGTTGATCCGTGAGAATGAACAGGATATTCGGCGGTTTCTGGTCAGAATTTCGCCGCGCGTACCCCCCGGCGGCCGCGGCGGAGATCCCACCGCCCTCGACACGGCCCGCCGCGCAGCCCGCCAAGGCCGCGCCGCCAAGCACGGCGCCTCCCGTCAAAAACTTGCGGCGCGAAACGTTTGTACTCTGAGTTTCTTTGGCGCCGAGCCGACTCTTGCCATGCTCCACGGAAGTTCCCTCTCGCTCCTTTTTCATCGCACGTGTCCCTTTCCACTTGAAGTTCGAGGTTCCTGCCTCATTACATCAGCGATTCAAGAAACAAACCCACGTATCATCGAAAACCGCGGCCCAAGTACTGTTGATTGCCGTTGATTCACTCTATTCTTCCAGCATCGTCTCATCTCTCCACCCGCCCAACATAATGCCTTGCGGTTTTGTGTTGTGCAAGGATACCCCAATGGTCAGGCAAACAACGGTCAGGTCGGGAAGAAAACCTGCCGGATCGCGCACGCTGACCGTCAGGCCTTCATCAGCGCGAACACCGCGGATACGTATCAGCCAGGCTTTCAAACGTACGGCATAGTAACGTTGTTACCACGGTAGGCCGTTGAGGTCGATGGGCGGTCCGGGCCAGATACGGTCAGTGAGGGGGAGGACCATCGCCTCTTCCTCCCAGTCCGCATCGCCTTCGTCTTGAGCGAAGGTCACAGGGCCTTCGATGCGTTCCCATCCGAGCCGCTGGTAATAGCGAAGAAGAGGCGCCGAGCAGAACAGGAACCCGAACTCGAGCCCAAGAGTCTCGCGCATGTATTCGTGTGTCCGGAGCATCGCGATCTTGGCATGGCCCTTCCCTTGGAATTTCCGTGGGGACATGACGCCGCCGATCCCGCCCACACGGGCGGGTTCTCCGTTAGCACTCACCGTGCGCTGAGAGATGGCGGCGTGCGCCGCAAGCACCCCGGCCTCGCGCACCAGCACCCGCCAGTCTGGCCGTGCCCAGTCGTATTTGTCCTCGGCTTCGCCGAACAACTCGCGGGACCACTCCTCGAGGGCTTCGCGGTCCTCGGGCTGTAGCTCATGTTCGGAAACCACCTCGATCTGCCGTTCCATGACGCCCCCTGTGTCGATCGCCCCTGCAACAGAAGCAGACTACTCCGGCGGACACGCAACGATCAACCTTGAAGAGGCAGTTGAGAAGGGTTCTTGCGCGTTAAAGTGCCTCTTGTCAAGGTTTGGGAATGTGATCCTGGCTCACCTATCTGGTGAAGGATGGAGAGTTTTTCTACCGCGTGACGGCTGCGCGGCAGAAGCCGTCGGGATGGCTCGAAAACGCACGTTGCCCCGCGCGGAAATGTAGCGTCCGGCCTTGTGCCGGACGTCTGGCGGACCGGACGCTACAGGGGAACGCATATCGTAATCGTCTACGACGAGAACTCTATCTTGCCGGGGTATAAACAATTGATCTCAGGATGAAAGAGCAGGTTCTCTTGCACGTTATGAGACCACAGCTGAAAGAGCTCCGTGTGAGACTCTTCAACTGCTCTTTCAAGGATCAAGCGCGGGCGAACGAGCCGCTTGCCTGTGAAATAAAAAGAGCCCCCGCGCAAGTCGGAGGCTCGATTGCGGTCCGGTTACCGGTGCTATTGACCGGTCACGATGAGCGTCATCCGCTCGGCAAGATCGGTCATGTGTTCCTCGCCGCCGCCCGCGACTTCGGCGGTGCAGAAGCCGGTGAAACCTATCTCGGCCAACGCTTTGCGAACCTCGGGCCAGTCGACCTCGCCTTCACGCAAAGGTTTCCAGTCGTTCTCCCGGCGCGAAAAATCCTTGAGATGGATTCGATTGATACGCGGCCCGAGCGTCCGAATCCAGTCCTGCGGATAACCGTACTTCACGATGTTTCCGACATCGAAGTACGCCTTGAGATAGGGGCTCTCGAATTCGTCAACATAGCGCGCAAACTCGAGCGGACTAAGCAGAAAGTCGTTCCAGACGTTCTCGACCGCGATGACCACACCCAGCTCCTCGGCAAGCGGAAGCATCTTGCGGATGTTTTTCTGCGAGCGTTCATAAGCTTCGACATAGCGCACCTGGGCCGACACTCGGGCCGGCACCAGCAGCACGTTGTCAACGTCCATGGCCTTCGCGCAATACAAGGCGTTCTCGAATGCCTTCAAGCCCTCTGCCACGACGGCCTCGTTCGGGTCCGAAAACAAGGCCGACCAGCCGCCGTACATCAGACTGTGAATGACGATGCCGGCCTCGCGCGCCTGCTCCGCCTGCACACGGGCCGCATCGTGGTCTTCCATCGGATAGCCCTCGAGCCCGTCCAGACCGCAGCGTTTGGCCAGCTCGAACTTCTCCTTGTCGGACAGTTCCTGGGGCAACATGCCGATAATGACGGCGATGGGCAGTTTCGGGTACTCCTGTGCCGCTGCCGTGCGTGAACCGGCGGCCAGCACACCCGCCGCCCCAGCAGCCATGGCCGTGTGTTTGACAAAATCCCGTCGCGAGAGCATGTGGTTTATCATCGGTTGGATACTCCTTTCACATGGTTGCCGAAGGCGACGCGGCATCCCCGGCCGCTGCTCTCCGGCGCGTTTCTCCAGATTGTTTCGCGCGCGTGGCCAGTCTAAGCCTAACCGGGACGGAGTGGGGGGTCAAGTGTGGCGAGAAGCGGCAGATGCACAGGAAAGAAGGTTATGCGCCGCCGCCACCGTCAAGCAGCTTCCCCATAAGCACGAGGTCGAGCCAGTTCCCGTGGCAGAGCATGGCCTTGCGTTTGAGGCCCTCCTGTTCAAATCCGCACTTGCGCAGCACTGCCTGGCTGGCAAGGTTGCTCGTAGCAACGCACGCATCAAGACGGACAAACCCAAGCTCGTCGCGGCAGTAGCGCTCGAGTGTCCGCAGGGCATCTGTCGCATATCCATTCCCCGTTTCCGTCGAGCGAATCCAATAACCCACTTCTCCCTTCGGTGTAAAGGGGCTGAGGTGTACGAGACCTATCGCGCCCAACAAGCGGTTGGAGCGTTTGGAGAACACGGCCAGATGCAGGCCAGTGCCCGATTGGTGTTGTTTGCGCGTGGTCTCCAGGAAGCCCGCGAGCTCGTCCATGCTTTCGTTACTCCATGGCATGTATTCGTACAGGTCCGAGCGGGATTCGTCGATGGCTTCGAATAGACCCGGCGCAATAGCATCATCGGGCTGACGCAGGACGCATTGTGTGCCCTTCAGTTCGGTAATTGCCTGAAACTTATCTCCGTATTCCATGGGTGCCTCCGTAAAGCCAGGGCGCCTAATCCCGTATTCTCTCGCGCAGAAACTCGGCGAGGATTTCGGCGGTCCGCCGCGTACGTTCCTTGCAATTGTCGTCCTTTATGCGCAGTTCAGCGCAATTCACACTGCCGAATTCGTCAAGAAACCGTTGTGAAAATGCGCCCGTGATCTTGTACATGCGCTTGCCGGTTTTGCGCTCGAGAGCGAAAATCGCATTGAGAACCAGGATTGCGCCTGACAACGCACCGCAGTCGGCATGTGTCTTTCCAATGCCTTTACCGAAGCCGGACGAAAGCGCAAATAGTGTGCGGGTGTCGATATCCTGAATGAGGCCGAATCGGTCGAAAACGCGGACAAGAGTCTCGGCACAGTCGAACCCCTGTGCAAGATAGTACTCAGCCAGGCGGCGGGCGTTCGCGGCATTCAGAGGTCCGCTTTCGGGCAACCCGGCCTCCCCATGAGTCTTATCTTTTCGCCACGGCATCGCTCGTTTCTGCCTCTGAAGTAGTCTATGGTGTCGCGGACCGCCCAAAAATATCGTTCTTGGCAGGGCCGCTGTGTGCTTGTGCAAGCTGCCTGTCGGAATGGGCAGCCGTTTTTGTCTGAGTCAGCGTCATGGGCATCTCGGGAGCAAAATAACGTGTGCCAGGACCGGTAATTCGAAAGCGCGTCACAGAGCGCACGGGCAACTCGGAAAAGGCATTTACCGCGTCGAGGAACTCGAGTGGAGGACGGTTTACCACGATTCCGTTCGCGGCACTCTCCGGCAGGATGCGTGTGCGGGCCTGTTCACCGTTGCCATACTCGAATTCGAGGTAGACGGGAGGGATGCGCAGTGCAGCTTTGGCCAGGTGGCCTCCACGAGTGAGCCTGAACTGTGGTGCAGCCAGGACAACCCCATCTGCAGACGGCGCGTCCATCCATTGCTCGAGTAAGAGTGTGCGTTCTTTCGATGGAAGTGCAACCTCCTTTATCGGCAGCGCGCGGCGCACGAGCAAAAGTAGATTGCGTTCCTGTTCGATGTCCACCAAGCGGTAATGCTTGAGCAATGCGCGCCACGCCGCGGGCACATCATACGGGAGATGCCGTTGCTCAAACCCCGTCCACTCGATAAGGAGAAACCGCGGGCCTGAGTCGCTGCTGAAATGACTCGCGAGGCGTCTATCGAGGAATGCCGTGTAGGCCACGTAGGATTGCACAGTAGGATTGGGATGCCAGGGGATGCCGTTGGCCGGGGAGTACGCGATTTCCCACGGCAGAACGTCCATGGCGCCGCCCTGTTCCATGATCAGCGTTTTCCAGCCCCTGGGAAGACGCAGAGAAGCCAGGTGCTCGTCGGATTGTGCAGCAAGCTGTTGCCTGGTCTCGGAGAGGTTTGCCAGGGCTCTGACATGCGCGAGCCCTTGCCTTCCGGACAGCAAATCCATAGCGCCCGCGTAATACACGGCGTTGCGCGCCGAGGCAACGGGGATGGCTGGCAGGGCCGTAGCAAGAAGCAACAGACACGTCAGACCCATCTCGTTGGATTGGCGGCTCAAAAGTAGCAGCACGCCGACAAAACCGATACACGGAGCAAAGAAGAACAGGACGTGCCCATCCTGACGCTCGAACCCGTGTTTGAACAGGATGAGCAGGGCGGGCAGAAACACCATTCCAGCGACCGACACCTCCGAACGCATACCCATCAAGATGAGGATGCCCGCAAGAAAGGCAAGCAGACAGGCTGCCCCAGCGAGCAGTTCGCTGCGGGGGCCCTCGAGGGCCATCGCGATGGCATTATAGCGGGCGAATTCGATGGTCATTATCAGCCATGCCTGGAACGGTACCCAAGCGCCGAAAAAACGCAGCCAGAGCACTCCTGCCACCGCGGCGAACGGCGCAACGGAGCGGATGCAGAGCGAATACCAGCCGGTATACCCCAGCATCATCCGGGCCATTTCGGCGAGGCACAACATGGCAGTAAGCGAGACAGCAAGGGTGGGTTTGATGAACAGGCTCATCGCCGCCAACACCGCCAACGGCGGAAGAACAAAATTGCCCGCCCGGAAATGCTGGGTCGCAATGCCCGCCAGGATGGCCCCCACCACGATCAGATGGGACTCGTACTGCAGCCCAAGCACCATGGCCAGTATGTAGGAGGCCATGAAAAGCAGCGCAGGCAAGACCCCTGACAGTCTCAGCCCCACAAATCCAACAGCGATGCCAAATACAAGGTGTACGATAAACCTGAAGGCCGCGGATGCCGCGAGGTTCGATAAAATGTCCATCGGATACAGCAGAAAACCCAGCGGACCATAGGTGAACGCGACGTCGGTTCCATACTGCACCCCACTGTGCGGCAGGTAATTGACAGCATATCGCCACGAAGGATCCAGACCGGGCCGCATGGGAAGATACCCCCCCGGAAACGTGAC
>SLSB01000325.1 GCA_007130675.1 Candidatus Hydrogenedentota bacterium
TCACGACAGCGTGTTGGGTTTCCGCGCTGGCGAGTGCGCCGGCGCCGAGCAGGAGCACCGTGAGGCATGTTCTTGCGATTCCCGTTTTCATCCCGCATCTCCCTTCGATTCGGATTGCCGAACGCGTTGTCCCGATATCGCCGCGGCAGACCTCATCATGGCTCAGGCGGCGTGAAGCGCGCAACCTTGATGAGCCAGATGACGTTGAGCTGGCGTCCGAGGTTTGCGTGGAAGATCATGGCCGCGCAGTCAGACGGGGGCAGGGAAACCCCGGGGAGCATCAAGACGCTCAAAACGCTGCGCAAATTTTGCGTTGCCGCGGCTGCCTGAGAGGGTTCACTACTCGCTGACCGCGCGTTTCGCTCGTTTTTTGGACGTTTTGCGGACCCAGCAGGCAGAATGGTGGTGTGCGGATTTCCGGCACGATGCTTGCGATACCTTGGGCACATGGCTATC
Organism: Candidatus Hydrogenedentota bacterium; assembly: GCA_007130675.1. GTDB lineage: Bacteria > Hydrogenedentota > Hydrogenedentia > Hydrogenedentales > SLHB01 > UBA2224. The sequence continues at coordinate 457 of SLSB01000325.1, forward strand.
GTGATAGGTAGCAGCCGAAACCTGGGCGAAGCCGCCGGCGTTGCGTTGCCGGGGGAGGTGCACCCATGAAACCGACACTGGTCGCCTTTGACTTCGAGACCACCGGGTTAAGTCCGATGGGCTCTGAAATTATCGAGATCGGCGCAGTGAAGTTTGACACGCACGGCAATGTGCTGGGCGCCTTCGAGCAACTCATCAAACCGACCGGGGGAATTGACCCGAGAGCGCAGGCGGTCAATGGGATCTCCGAGGCGATGGTGGCGCAGTGTCCTCCGCTCGAGGAAGTGCTGCCCCAGTTCATGATGTTCATTGGGTACGACTATGAAACGATTCTTATTGCGCACAATGCGGCGCGTTTTGACATCAAATTCCTGGCGGTGGCATGTGCCCGATGCAATGTACCGTTTCCCAATGGCCGATTTGTGGATTCGCTCGAACTTTGCGCGGCGTGCATGCCCAAGCCGCACAATTTGCCTTCGGTGTGCCGCCGGCTGGGCATAGACACGGGCGGTTCGCACCGGGCGCTGGCCGACGCCAAAGCCGTGATGCGCGTCACACTGCGGCTTGCCAGTGCATATCCGGACGTCTGGGCAAGGCTTCCCTTGTATTACGCGGACGATTTTGGGATCGATATCATTTCGCCGCCCCCCGAGTTCGAGGAGTGGGAAGACTCGTGTAACTCGATGCAGGAGGTGGAGTTTGTGTACTGCGGCGGTTCGAACCCGGGCGAGAAGCGACTCGTCATTCCGCGCAGTTTCTTCGAATATAACGACGAGGAGTATATGTCCGGGTTCTGCCTGAAAGACAAGATGTTCAAGACGTTTAAGCTGGACGACATCTTCTCGATAACGTTGCCCGAGAGCCAGTTTAAGGGGCTTATGTCCCAAGCCGTGTTTGAACCGGCGGCAGCAACGATAAGGCCGCCCGAGCGCGACCCCGGAACTCAGGAAGCTGCCGCAACGCCAGAGGCGACATGGTGGGAGCAAGTGGTTGCTGTGTTTGGCCTGATCCTCATCGGCGCCATTGTGCTGGTTCCAGTGGGGGTGTTTCTGTATTTTGTCGATGCTGTTGGCTTCGATGGGGCAATGGTTGTCATGATTGCACTGGGGGGCCTCCTCCTGTTTCTTGTTATGATCTACAACGTCGTTAATGGGTTCTTTGACAGCATCTTCGGGCCGCTGAAATAGCGTCCATGCCAGGGTGTACGGGGGAAAAGGAAGGGTTTGTTATGGAAATCGTGATTGGGCTGGTGATTGGGCTCGTATTGGGCGGGGGTATCGTGTGGATGCTGATGCAGGCGCGGCTCCGGCAAACCGAGGAGCGTGTGAAAGGGGAAACCGCCGCGGCGCAAGCCACCGCGCACGAACGCCTGAACGCGGCAGCGCAACAGGTGCAGTCCCTCGAACGCGACCTGAAAGAGACCGAGGCCGAGCTCGAGAAACTCCGGCAGACCTTCCAGGCGGAATCGGCGCAGCGCGCGGCGGCGGAGGCCTACGGCAAGCGCATCCCGCAACTCGAAGAGGAGATGAAACGGAAAGAAGCCCGTATCGAGGAATTGCAGCAGAACATCAGCAAGAAATCGGAGACCATTTCCGAACTCGAGACGCGCATCGAGGAGGAGCGCAAGGCCGCGGAAGAAAAGCTGGCGCTGCTCAATGACGCCCAGGCCAAGCTGTCCGACGCCTTCAAATCGCTTTCGGCGGAGGCGCTCAAGAGCAACAATCAATCGTTTCTCGAATTGGCCAAGGAAAACCTCGAGAAGTTCCAGGAAGGCGCGAAGACCGACCTGCAAACCCGCCAGAAAGCCATCGACGAACTGGTCAAACCGCTGAAAGAATCCCTCGAAAACGTCAATAAACAGATCGGCGAGGTCGAAAAAACGCGGACCTCCGCCTACGCCACGTTGACGCAGCAAGTGCAATCGCTGATGACTACACAGAATCAGTTGCAGACCGAGACCTCGAACCTGGTCAGAGCATTGCGTTCGCCAATTGCGCGCGGCCGCTGGGGCGAAATCCAGTTGCAGCGCGTGGTCGAGATGGCCGGCATGGTCGAGTACTGCGATTTTCTCCAGCAGGAATCTGTGACTACCGAAGACGGGCGGCTGCGGCCCGATATGATCATCAAGCTCCCCAACAACAAGAACCTCGTGCTGGATTCAAAGGTATCCCTCGAGGCCTATCTCGAAGCGCTCGAAGCGCCAGACGAGGAGACCAAAAAGGCGCATCTCAAGGACCACGCCCGGCAGGTCAAGACCCACATTCTCAAACTCAGCGAGAAGAGCTATTGGAGTCAGTTCAACCCGACCCCCGAGTTCGTCGTGCTGTTTCTGCCCGGCGAACCGTTCTTCAGCGCCGCGCTCGAGCAAGACCCCAGCCTGATCGAACTCGGGGCCGACAAAAAGGTCATCATCGCCACGCCCACCACCTTGATCGCATTGCTGCGCGCGGTCGCATACGGCTGGCGACAGGAACAACTCGCCCAGAACGCGCAGGCCATCAGCGAACTCGGCCAACAGCTCTACGACCGCATACGGATCCTTGCCGGCCATTTCGACGACCTCGGCAAAGGACTCGACAGAGCCACCGGCGCATACAACAAAGCCGTCGGCACCCTCGAGAGCCGCGTCCTCGTCACCGCCCGCCGCTTCAAAGAACTCGGCGCGGGCACCGACAAAGACATCGAAATCCTCGACACCCTCGACACCGCCCCCCGCGCCCTCCAAGCCGATGAAATGAATGCGCTGCCGGAGCCAGAGCGGGATGGGGATGCCTTGTGATTTGGATTTGCGCAGAAAACCGTGATTCGCGAAAATGCAAATATACCTGATCTGAGGGGCAAAGACTGCAAACGCAAAACAATGGAGTAAGCAACAATGTCTGGAGGAATATTTCTCATCAAGGAGAACTACGAACTGGTGCGGATGGAAGAGGCTCAATACGAAACCGAGACGGTCTTTCAGAAGCTGCTATCTGACTACCCGGACCTGCTGGCCGGTGAGCAGATGAACCCGGACTCGCCACGAAAGTGGTTGTTGATCGCGCGAGAGTTTGGGGTACCGGGTGAAGAGGGCGGAAGCAACCACTGGTCTCTCGACCACCTCTTTCTGGACCAGGACGGCATCCCCACTCTCGTTGAGGTCAAACGAAGTACTGATAGCCGGATTCGACGAGAAGTAGTCGGCCAGATGCTCGATTATGCGGCAAATGGAATCGCCTATTGGCCTATCGAAAAGATCCGCTCCTGCTTTGAGAGCTTATGTGAGCAGGATGGTATTCAGCCTGGTGATAGATTCAGCGAATGCTTTGGCGAGGGAGTAGATGAGGAAGAATTTTGGGGAAAGGTCAAGACAAACCTCACGGCGGGAAAGGTCCGGCTGGTGTTTGTCGCGGATAGAATTCCGCGTGAATTGCGCCGTGTCGTTGAGTTTCTGAATGAGCAGATGGACCCGGCAGAAGTCTTGGCCGTAGAGATCAAGCACTATGTTGGCCAGGGACAGAAGACACTTGTGCCTCGTGTGATCGGTCTGACAGCCGAAGCCGAACGCAAGAAGACTTCGCAGAGCGGACGACAATGGGACGAGACATCTTTCTTCGAAGCCTTGACCGAACGCCACGGGGAGGAACAAGCGCAAGTAGCCCAAACGATTCTTGTCTGGGCAAGAGAGAAGTTTACAAGAATATGGTGGGGAAAGGGCATTCGCGACGGATCCCTTGTTCCGGTTCTGGATATTCTGGGTCAGTCGCACTATCTGATCACGGTTTGGACTAACGCTCGCGTCGACATAGCATTCCAACAAATGAGGAGCCGCCCTTACTTCGACAGGGAAGAAAACCGCAAGGAATTGCGGATGCGCTTGAATGCGATTTCCGGCATTTCCATACCAGAGGACGCAATAGCCAGGCGCCCCTCCATAGATTTGTCTATACTGGCAGACGAGGAGAAGCTAAGGGGGTTTTTCGACGCATTGGAATGGGCATTGGAGAAAATCAGGCAGAGTACTACCGACAATCTGTAACACGAAAAACATAGCTATTTGGTTAAGAATCGGAAATGCCAGTGCGGTTAGTTGTTGCTGCGCAAGTAAGCGGAATAGGGTATAAATGCCGAGGGCGAGTAGGGCTTGCCAAGCATCTTTATTAGGCCATTCCTATGTTAGCAGGGAGACACTCTCAGGAACCAGTAAGTATGGGTTCTCTTCAACGCACAGGCCATTACTGCTGTACACAAGGTGAAGAATCACGGACGACCTGGCGCCTCGACTCAATACGCCTTTCTTACCCAAATCCACGCGGAGGTTAAGAAAAAGGAAGGCGAACCGCTTTTCATCATTCTCGTGAGCGCCAACGGCGCATGGACATACCAGCCTGCAGGGCTGGGAAACGGGGCTCAGCAAGTGGTAAAGGGCTGAAGGCCCGTACCATGTCCCGGCCGCAAGAGAGAGGTCGAGGTGTCTTGCGGTCGAGGTATTGTAAATTGCAGTAGGCGTGCGTGTTGAATTGAACAATGCGCCTGGCTTTCAGCCCGGAAGATGTGGGCGAATCGGTTTACCCAGGCCGTTGGCCCGGGCTGGTATGTTGCCGCGCCTTCGGCGCTCCGGACGGCGTGCTCATGTTCCAGCAAGAGCCTTTGTTTTTGGGCGCCATTCATGTCGGTGAAATGATGGCGCTACCCGGCCGGAGCGGGAAGGGGAATGAGGCCCTGCGCGCAGGGAGTGTTGTCGAGGCATAAAAGGTGTGAACGTGTGAAGGGTGGGAAGGGACGAGTCCAGAGAGCGTTGGGGGCAACCTCTCTTTCTCATTCTCTTGAGCGCCGATGGCGCTACCCGAGCCGGGGGGTACAGGATGCGAGGATGCGAGGGTGCGAACGGTGCGAAGGGTGTGAAGGGATAAGAATACACCCGTCACGTTATCGCCCGTTTTTATGGGCACCAATCCGTGCCGCTCCATGGGGGCGTAACACATTGGGGACGGTTGGGAGAGTGACAATATGGAGACCTTACGGTCGTACGAGCGGCTCGATCAGGAGATAGTGCAGCAACGGAGACTCGGCATTTTTTCCCGAGTGCCGAAGGCACGCCATGGCGTAGCCCCGGGTGGCAACCCGGGGACTGGTGTTTGGCTCTTTTTGTCAGTGTCTTTGTGCGTAGAATAGGCTGGAATGTAGCTTTGGTATGCATTTTTTGGACTTCGTGTTTGCAGTGGTTTTGTTCGCGAAGTCGGAGAAATGGA
>SLSB01000496.1 GCA_007130675.1 Candidatus Hydrogenedentota bacterium
TCATCCTCCGGCTCGCTGTGGTCACTCGCGCCCGTGTACATACCGGCGTCGACATCGCCCACCCCTTTTTCATAGAAGCTGATAGGGGGGCTCGCTTGGTCTGGGCTTTCGCCTCCCGTCTCCGAAGCCTGCGGGGCGGTTTGGGGCCGCTGGTGTTCCCCGGCATCCCCGTCCCGATAGGTCAGCCCTGACATCTGCACAAATTCCAGGTCCGTGGATAACTCTTCATCAGGCACGCCGCTCTCGAGGCGACGATCGCGCAGGCCATTGAGAAATTCGTCGTCGATGCGCTCCATCTCTTCGGCGACGTACTCATCAATGCCGGTAACCTGCCGTTTTTCCGGTTCAGCATTTGACGACATGCCAGCCCCCTCTCACCCCTTTGGCGCTTCCCATGGTTTGCTGCCGGATGCCTCCCATACAGCCCGCTCTATCTCGCCACGCTCACGGTTCCTCCGCCCCCACATTGCCGCGCGAGCCTTCAGCATTCAAGAGCAGCTGGTTTGCCCGTTGCTGCAACACGCTCTGTGGCCGCCGCGTCGGCGCTATCTGGGGCAGTTCCTCGGGTGTACCCATCAGTATCTTCCGGGGAGCCTCCCCGAGTTCTGCAGGTTCTTCCGCGCGCGCACTCTCCCCGAGCGCGTTCGAAATACGCGCGTGGCGCTCGGGATCGGGCAAGGTCGTCTTCTCAATCGTATGAAGGATGATTGCCTGTCCGATCTGCCGTGTGCGGATTTGTGCGGCGAGCAACAGCGCGTTGCGGCAGATGGTAACCGTCTCGCGGGGACTCCCCTGTGCGTATGCATGGATGGTCTTGATCGCCCCGTCTTCGAATACTGGCGCACGACCGCCCACGGCGCCCCCCTGCCGAAGCCGGAAATCGACGAGTTCGCGTGTTTCAGCAAGGCGAAGAGGCCGGAGGGTATAGCTTATGTTGACGCGTTGCGAGAAATTCGGGGCCGCGCGCAATACATTCAGCCATTCCATCTGCGCAAAAAAGACCAGATTGAGCAGCTTGTGTTGCGGCGTCTCAAGATTCTGCACCAAACGCAACAGCTCGAGTTGCCCGCGCTTATTCAGATTCTGAGCATCGTCGATAATGAGCGTATTGATGCGGTCATGGTGCTTGAGAAGGTAGCGATTGATCGCTTCCATATAGGCTACAAACGAGCGGGTTTTGGGGCTGAGCCCAAACTGCACCACGATGCCCTCGAGCAACGAAAAGCTGGTCCACGAAGGGATGGGGGAACCAATCACCGCTACATTGTAGCGATCGGGTTTGGCCCGCATGCCCGTCAGGACTTTGCGCAGTAGCGTAGTCTTGCCCGTGCCGTAATGGCCGAGCACTACAGCAATGCCGTTTCGGTCGTCTATGCTGCTCCACAGCCGAAACAAACATTCCTTGTGCGCACGGGTGGCATAGAAATACAGCGGGTCTGCCGTGGCCGCGAACGGCTGTCGGCGAAGCCCGAAAAAACTGAGCAATGCTTGCGATGAGTCCATCGTGTCCATCGAAGTATATGTCTCGTGCTACCCTAACGCTTTGGCACAGTGCCTCCGCACATCCATGTGCGGCCGGCCTCCGCCTCTCCCGGCGCCGACTCACGTCTGCTTCGCCCCGCATGGCGGGCCGATAGCCAGCTTGCACTCAACCGATGCACAGGCTACACTACGCCTGTCAACGCGACCGCCGAACGGCCCCTGCGCATCCCCGCGGAAAGGGTCGCTGCCATCCGCTCAGCCGTCGGATGCGCGGCACATCGCCTGTGGGCAATGGTGTCTCATTCTAGACCATGTGTGCAGGGCTGTCAAGGAACAAAAGCCCAAATACTGTGCTTTAAATGACTTCAGGCACAATATATGGTGCCAAAGCCCCAGAAGGGCGCAAAAACTGTCACGAACTGCATCGAGATTCGCCACGAAGTCTGCTTTTTATGCTATTAAGAGGTGTGAATCGCTCAAATACAGAGAGAGCATTGGGGCACTTCGGGATTCGCGGGTTTTGAGGGTATAACCAACATGTGAGTACAGTTTAAATGGATTGGCAATGATGCGGCGCGAAAAAATCACGATCCTGACCGGCCCAAGAAAAGGGACCTCGTGCCCCGTGACCGGCACGCTGACAATTGGCCGAAGTCCGGACAGCGGGCTACAGCTTAACGATGCGCAAGTGTCGCGCAAGCACGCGGTCATCCAGCAAACGGCATTGGCCACAGTTATCCGCGATTTGGGCAGCGGCAACGGAAGCTACGTTGGCAGCCAGCGCGTAACCGAACAGCGTCTCTCTCACGGCGATGTCATCTCGATTGGCCCCGTCGACCTGCTTTTCGAGAGCAAAGCGCCCCAAGAACAGGCGCCGAAACCAAAGCCTGTGGTCGTTTTCGAAGAGAGCAATAAGGACGCCCTGCAGACCCAAGCCGCCGAAAGTGTTCAGCGAACATTCTTCTCGGCGGTTGGGACCGCCCAGACAGTTGACCAGGCACGGCGTGCACAAGAACGGTTGGCCGCCATTTATGCGGCCAACCAGGTCATCTCGAGCGAGCGCGACCTCAACCGCCTGTTCGAACGCGTGCTGGACCAGCTTTTCGCACTTGTCCCCGCCCACAACGGCGCGATCCTGCTATTCGATGAACAGACCGGAAGACTCGAGCCCGCCTATATGCGCAAAGGGCGCGAGGAAAACGTCACAATCAGCTCGACCATTGTGCGCAGAGCATTTGATCGAGGCGAAGCGATTATCACATTCGATGCCGCGGACGACAGCCGTCTGGGCAAAGGCCAAAGCATCATCCTTCAGAACATCGCCTCGGCCATGTGTGCGCCCCTCCAACACCAGGACGAGAAGCTCGGCGTCCTTTATGTCGACACACGCGGCACCACCAATGCGTTTTCCGACAGCGACCTCGAGTTGCTCGTGGCGCTGGCGGGACCCGCGGCTATCGCGATAAAAAACGCCCAGTATGTCGACAAACTCGAGAACGCCTACCAAGGCACATTGCTCATGACCGCCAACGCTATCGAGGCCCGCGACCACTACACCGTCGGCCACACGTGGCGCGTTACCAATTTTGCCATCGAGATCGCGCGAGAGCTCGGCTGGGATCACGAGAAACTGCGTGAATGCGAGATGGGCGGCGTGCTGCACGACGTAGGCAAGATTGCCATTGATGACGCCATCCTGCGAAAACCGCACGGCCTGAATGACGATGAATACGCCAAAATGAAGGTGCATCCCGAGCGCGGGGCACGGATGATGCAGGACGTGGCCGCCTTAACAGACCTCATTCCCTATGCGCTGTACCACCATGAGCGGTACGATGGCCGGGGATACCCCTTCGGGCTGAGCGGCGCCGAGATCCCCATCGAAGGCCGCGTTATCGCCGTAGCCGATGCCTTCGACGCGATGACCAGCAACCGCCCCTACCGAAAAGGCCTCAATCCTGAAGTAGCCCTGGAGGAACTCGAAAAAGGCAAAGGAACCCAGTTTGACCCCGAAGTCGTTGAGGCCATGGTCTGCGCCTACCGCGCGGGGCGCGTCGACGCCGTTCTCCAGGAATATGGCAAGAAGGACGATCGCAGCGTCTCATGTGCCTTCTGCAGCACATATATTCCAGTGCCCGAAAACGGGGAACCCGGCGATGAATTTACGTGCGGCGTATGCCATCGGCGCTTAAGGCTATGCGAACTCAACGAAGCCTGTTTCACCGAACTGCTGCCCGCCTCGGACCGGCCCTCTTCGGCGAATAACAGCCGGAACGTCCGCCTCAGCAGCCGGGAAGAAGACAATACCGTGCGATGAGGCAAGCCAAACATGGACAGGGCAAGTTGCGCCCTGATCGTGCGCCGCGTTACAGTATGCGCATGGTTCTGCCCCGGGATGGGTCATAATTCTCGATTGGCAATGCGCAGACATGCGATTTCTTCTTTACAACATACGCTACGGAACAGGCACGGGCTGGGATTATCACCTGCCGTTTCCGTTCAGCGGCTATCTGCGCCGCACGCGCAAAAACCTCAAGAAAATCGGCGAATTCGTAAAATCGGAACGGCCAGACATCATCGGTTTGGTCGAAGTCGACAACGGCTCATACCGTTCCGAAAAGATTAATCAGGCCGAAGCCATTGCCAGCGAACTCGGCCAGACCCATGTCTACGAATCGAAGTACGCGCAATCCTCCATGCTGAGCCGTATGCCCGTCTTGCGCGAACAGGGAAACGCCTTCATAACCAATCAGACGATCGAAGCCCAGGGATTTCATTACTTCACCGAGGGCTTGAAACGTCTCGTTATCCAATTGGACTTCGATTCCTTCGTCATCTTTCTCGTGCATCTATCGCTGGTGTACCGCCACCGGCAATACCAGCTCAGCGGCCTCTACTCGCTATTCAGCGAGGTCCGCAAGCCCATGATTGTCGCGGGCGATTTCAACGCGTTCTGGGGCGACCGCGAACTCGAGCTGTTCATGGCGGCCTCGGGGTTACACAACGCCAATACGCGGGGATGGCCCACCTTTCCCAGCAGGAAACCCCGCCGCCAGCTCGATTTCATCCTGCACAGTCCTGCAATCCGCATGACCAATTTTCGCATCCCCAACGTCAAGTACTCCGACCACATGCCGCTGGTGTGCGATTTCGAGGTGAGTAATGGCAGCGCCTGAGCACACATTCGCAAGCCATATGCGGGGGTAAAGCCTACCGTGGCCACGATCCTCAACATCATCATCGCCGTCTATGAGCTGGGCCGCTGGCTAATCCGGGTCATCATGCTGCTCGTGATCATCCGCAAGCGCCGCCCCCAATCGGCCACGGTCTGGCTGCTGGTCGTGTTTATTGCTCCCTGGCTGGGCCTCTTGCTGTACGCCCTGCTCGGCTCGAACAGGCTGCCGCGAAAACGCCTCGAACAGCACCGGCGGTTTACGAAACGCCTCGAAGCATTGAGCGATCGCTTCGATGGCCACCCCCAAATCTCGAAACCCCGGCTCGAACCGGCGTTCGCCCCCACCGTGCGCCTTACCGAACGACTGGGCCGCATGGCCGTCCTCGGCGGGAATGCCGCCGAGATTATTGCGGACAACGACGACTTGTTTCAGCGCATGATCGACGACATCGACGCAGCCAAACACCATGTACATGCCCTGTATTACATCTATCAGGATGATGCGGTAGGGCGGCGGTTCGGCGATGCGCTGATGCGCGCGGCCCGACGCGGCGTCGCCTGCCGCCTGCTGGTGGATTCGGTAGGTTCGTGGACCATGCTCAAGCGTCTGGCGCCCAAACTCGCGCGGGCGGGCGTCGAGGTTTTTGATGCCCTGCCGGTCGGCATGTTCCGCAAGAATGTGGCGCGGTATGATCTACGCAACCACCGCAAACTGCTGGTGGTCGACGGCCGCATCGCCTACATGGGTTCTCACAACATGGTCGATGCGTCCTATGGCACGGCTTCGCTCCAATGGTGCGACCTGTCCGTACGGTTGCGGGGCCCGGTGGTGCTTGACCTGCAGACCGTTTTTGCCTCCGACTGGTATTTCGAGACGGACGATCTGCTCGAGGGGCCCGAGATTTTCCCGGAAACCGGGGCCCAAGGCGACACAGCGATCCAAGTCATCCCGAGCGGTCCCAATTTTCTGACCGAGAACTACCATTGTCTGGTCGTAGCGGCCCTTCACGGCGCGCA
>SLSB01000258.1 GCA_007130675.1 Candidatus Hydrogenedentota bacterium
CCCGAACGGGTGCCCGGCGTGCGACTTTACCGGGTACTCGGGCCGTGTGGGACTTTTCGAGATGATGGAAGTCGACGAGGATGTGCGCAACATGGTGTTGTCGCGCGCCATGTCGCACGAATTGCGCAAATACGCCCGCTCGAAGGGCATGCGCACCCTTCGCGAGGAGGGGCTGATCAAGTGCGTGCAGGGCACTACCAGCGCCGAAGAGATTCTGCTGCATACGGACCGTTACGACGATTAAGGGAGGACGAGAGCCGTGCCGAAATACGCGTACAAAGCGATGAACAAAGAGGGCAAGGAGAACTTCGGCATCGTCGAATCCGAAAACCAGGCGCTTGCCATCAACGATATCCGGCAGATGGGTCTTTTCCCCACCAAGGTCTACGAGGCGCGCAAGAGCGACGAGAAACGCGCCCGCAAGGAAAAGGGCGGCGTAAACGAGCTGTATTTCGGCGGCGTCAAGACCAAAGAGCTGGTGATCATGACCCGCCAGCTTTCGACGCTGATCGACGCCGGCCTGCCGCTGCTGCGCAGCCTCAACGTGCTGATAACGCAGTTGAAACCCTGCAAACTGCGCGACATTCTGCGTGAAGTGCGCGACGATATTCAGTCCGGGGCGACCTTCTCCGAGGCCTTGGCCAAACACCCGCGCGAGTTCGACCGGTTGTATGTAAACATGGTGCGCGCGGGCGAGGTCGGCGGTATGCTCGAGGTGGTGCTTCAGCGGCTCTCGACCTTTATGGAACGCCGCCAGGCGCTCAAGCGGCGCGTCAAGGGCGCCATGGTCTACCCGATCGCGGTGTTGCTGGTCGCCACGGGCATCGTGTGGTTCCTGTTGTCGTACGTGGTGCCCGAGTTTGCGGTGATTTTCGAAGACTTCGGGGCCGATTTGCCCTGGATGACCCAGTTTCTGATCCAGGCCGGCGATTTTGCGCGTTACGACTGGTGGAAGGTGGCGCTGTACTTAAACGGCACCATCATCACCATTAAGATTATGGGCAAGATCCGCACGGTCAAGCGCGTCATGGACCGTGTGGTGCTTCGTATTCCGCTGGTGGGCGATTTGATCACCAAGGTGGCGGTGGCGCGGTTCTCGCGCACGCTCGGCACCCTGATCACCTCGGGCGTGCCCATTCTCCAGTCGCTGCGCATCACCAAGGAAACCATCGGCAACGAGGTGATCGAAAACGCTATCCAGAAAGTGCATGACAGCATCAAAGAAGGCGACACCATCGCGGCCCCGCTCGACGAGGCGAAGGTGTTTCCTCCGATGGTCGTCAACATGATCGACGTTGGCGAAGAGACCGGTAGTCTCGACGCCATGTTAATGAAAGTGGCCGACATCTACGACGCCGAGGTCGAGGCGGCGGTCGAAGGGATGCTGGCCCTGATGGAGCCGGTGCTGATCGTCGTGCTCGGGTTTATCGTCGGGTTTATTGTGGTGGCTATGTATCTGCCCATTTTCTCGCTGGCAGACGTAATGAGCGGCGTGTAAGGCGCCTCCGGAGCCGCACGAGCGGTAAAACAACCAAGGAGTGTAAGTAATGAGACGAAAAGAAGGGTTAACGCTGGTCGAACTGTTGGTGGTGGTCGCCATCATCGGCATTCTCGCCGCTATCGTGGTGCCCAATGTCACCAACTGGATCGCCCGTGCGCGCATGACGCGTGCCATCGAGGAAATCCGGGGCGCAGACCTCGCCATGACAAAAATGCTCACCGACGCAAATGTGCAGGACTTCAGGCAGTTTCTGCTTCCGGCGGACATTGACAACTACAACACTCTTGGTCTGGCTGACCAGATCTATGTTTGCACTTACATCAGCTACCGGCTCCTGCGGCTGGGGCGCGGCGCAATGGGTCAGCCGGGCGATTGGCACTTAGAGGAGCCGTATGTTGCTGCTAACCGGGTTGTTCGGCTTAACCCCCAGATCGTTGGCCGTTTGGGCTACAACTACATCGAAGATCTTGGGCAGGATCCGTGGGGCAAGCAATACAAGTTCTGGTTCGGCCCGTGGCGCGGCGCGACAGTGGCGGGTGGGCCCGTGAACGAAATCCTCTTTCGTTCGTGGCGCTTCGGCGAAGGCGACATTACCGACTTGAGCGGAGACCCGGGAGCCTATGAGCCTTACGTCTACGACGCCGCGGCGAGAAACTTGGCCGAGCAGAGAGTGCCCGGTGCACCGCGTGAAGACGGCTTGCCCGGTTTTCCCGCACCGGTGCGGCTGCCGGTCTACATCTTTTCGACCGGCGCCAATCAGGCTTCTGACCAGGAGTTTTCGCTGGATGCCAGCGCGGCCGGCTATAACTGGCCGACGGCTTTCGAAGACATTCCCGGTTACAACGCTGCTGATCCCAGTGTTAAGGATTTCTGGGGCGGTGGCGACGACATCAACAACTGGGATTCCGAGGCCGGCTGGGCGGGATTCTACAGCTAAACGATTGCGGACGGGGGGCGGCGCATGGTGCGCCGCCCCTATCTGCCCGCACAGGCATAGGGCATGAAGGCGCAACAACGACATAGGCGCGGGTTTACGCTGGTCGAGCTGCTGGCGGTCATGGCCATTATCGCGGTGCTTGCCGCGATCGCCATCCCCACGCTCATCCGGGCGGGCGCGTTCCGGCGGGAATACATCTCGCAGAGCGGCCGCACGCTCTATAACATGCTGCGCGCCGCCGAGCTGTATGCCACCACCCACAACGTCGAAACCTGCCTCGCCTATGCCGCCGAGGTGCGGACCGATAGCGTCACCGGCCTCGATGTCGTTGTCGCGCGCAGCATCGGCGTCTTTCGCCGCGCCACCGAAGACGAATTGACCGCGTGGCAGACCGCCTATGACGGCACGCCCGACCAGGTGCTTGCGGAAGAACGGGGATTTGAGCCGGTAACGCCGGTATTCGTACCCACGGGCGATGTCGACTTGATTGAACTCAGAGACGGCGCGTGCGTGCTCGGCGACTGGGATTACAGCGTGGACCCGCCCGAGTTTGCCCCCTTTTGGGATGATGTGCCCGGCTATCCCGCCAGGGGGCTTCGGCCTGTGCGTATTCGCACCTTAGACGGCTTACTGGTTTTCCCTAAGGCTTCGTATATATACGTTAATCCCTTTGACCCTACCGATACGGTTGATCATTGCTGGATGGCGCACGTGTTTTCTCCGTCGGGCTATGTGGTTTCCGACACGCCGCAGGAGCGGCTGGTGATCACCGTCGGACCGACGCCCGACAGCGCGTTTGACGACCGATTTGTGGATTTGAACCAAGTGCCCGGTTATCCGGTCCCCGTTGGCTATATGTACGATTACTACCCGGTGAGGTCGGTAAACGTTCAGATATCGAAGTCGTCGGGCCGGGTCAAGCTGGTGGAATGAGGAGGCAGGCGTGAACAGGCGGCACGGATACTCGCTGCTCGAGGTGCTCATCGCGCTGACGATCTTGATGATCGGGATCATCGCGGTGTACCGGTTGTTTCCGATCTCGATGCGCGAGGCCCGCATGGCCGAAGAGAAGATGATCGCCGCTGAACTGGCCGACTCGAGGCTCGGCCGCCTGCGTGCCTCGGGCGTGACCGGACCCACCGTGGCGGGCTACGCGGAACGCGGTGGCGTTGGCGGCGTTTACGACTACACGCGCCTGACAGGAATATCAGCGGCGGAGAGCGCCTACACGCTGTACGAGAGTTACGCGACGATTCTGCAGCGGATGCGCGGCGCGGGCGGCATCCATGGCGGGCACTATTTCCAGCGCGCCCTGTTTACCGTGCGGATGCCCGACGGGCGCGACGAGACCTTTGTGACGTATGTTGTGGAACAGTAGCCGGTGTCCTCCGGGACACGGCCCGAAACGAGGTGAAACCGAGGCCATGATGGCTCTCCGACAAAGTGAACGAGGCAAACGCCGCGGGGCGGCGGGCGGGTTTTCGCTGCCCGAGCTGCTCGTGAGCATGGCGATCTTGAGCATTCTCATGCTCGCGCTGTTTGTGCTGTTCCGCTCGAGCCTCAGCTCGTACAAGAGCACCAAGAGAGCCATGGACGCCAGCGACGAGGTCCGCACGGCGTTCAGCGTCCTCGAACGCGACCTTGCGCAGACCTACTCGGCCAAACACTACGGCGATTCGGCCACCTTCTTTGGAACCCCCTTCGGCTTCTCGATGATTACCACCATGGACTCCGGCGGCCAGCGCACCGCCCGCGTCTCCTATGTCGTGCACAGATTCGCCGGGCAAAGAGACGTGAGGGCTCTGGTCCCGTATGATCCAGCTGATCCAGAGGATGACCGCGAAGTACGAGTGCCTACCTTTGGCATCGTGCGCTACATCGAGCCGGGCGTCGATTCGCTCAGCGACTATCCGATCGACTGGCCGGATCACACGAGTGCAGCCGTGCCACCCGAGGAAACCGAACAGAATCTTTGGCAGCCCTTGCGCGACATTTACGTGTACTTTGGACCAGATCCGAACGCAGGTGCGGGATTTGACTATACCCCTGTGCCTCCCGTGAAGTTCGATGCGATGATCGAAGCCAAAAAACACGAACTCTGGCTGGCCATGCTTGGGGACCGTGAGGAACCCTTTGGCCTGCTTCCGGATTTGTGGGCCGAGCTCGGGGATGAGCCCGAGGACTACCTCATCGCCGAGGGGGTGATGGCTACGGCCGGCGGCCCGGGCCCGGATATGGCGCAGGTGCAATGGTTCAAATATGGTTTTACCGACCACGAGATTCTAACAGCGAACTGGGAAAGCATGGGCATCATCCAGACGATTCCCTATTGGCATGCGGTTGCCGAAGTCAATCTCGGAGTGCCGCCCGATTTCGATGCAGGAGAACCCGGAGACCCGAATTTCCCGTTTAATCGCCTCCACGGTTCTCCGTTGTATCCGTTTCCGCCGAATCTGGTGGCGGTGAACATGGCGTTTGCGTTTCCGGCGCCGAATTTGGGCGAACGGCATCTCGTGCGCGAGCTGTCGCAGACATTTCAGGTACCCGTGGGCTACCGGCGGCCCCTGTTGGCATTGGATTAGCCGGACAATGCGCGCACAGGATGTGCGCGGCACAGGCAAACAACGAAGGGAGTGGGCATGCGCAGACGGGGCAGGCGCGGTCAAGCGCTGATCATCGCCATTTTTATCCTGGCGTTTTTGACGGCGATCGCGATTGCCCTGTTTACCAGCACGCGGATGCAGCTTCGCCGCGCGTTGAGCGTGGCCAACCGGGTGCAGGCATCCCAGGCCGCCGAGGCCGGCATCGCCATGGCCCAGGCCTTTCTGCGCCACGACGGCGCCACCCGCCGCACCGTCACCTCGTATGATTTCGCCTTCCGCACCTATTTCAACGGCGCGGCGTTTCAAGGCAAACCGTGGGCGTTTCCGGGGGGCCCTTCTGTGCCGGCTATCGACGGCGAAGCGGCCGAAGCGCTCGGCGACAGGCTCTATATCCCGCGCATTCAGGGTCCAGACATTGCCGGCGGCGACCACCTCGATTTCACGGGGGACTTCGTAATCGACCACAGTGTGGGAGCGCCAACGCCGCCCGAGCAGGTCCACCAGTGGGCCGACGTGGACAACAACGAAGACGGGTTCCGCGACTCGATCTGGCTGCCGATTCCGCGCGACCGGTTTTTCATGGACGACGGCATCGACAACAACCTCAACGGCCTCGTCGATGAAGGGCCGC
>SLSB01000200.1 GCA_007130675.1 Candidatus Hydrogenedentota bacterium
AAGGCTACGCAGAGATTGAGTGCGGGTTCGGCGGGACCGGTCCATTTCGCGTTGCTGAAAAGGTGAAGCACTCTCATGCGCCGGCTGATCAGCGCACGCAACAGCACGCCGCGCGCTGAACCTCCTGGGCGCAGTGACTCTCCTGCGGGAACGGCCTATTCGGTGTCAGCTCCGGCATCTTCCGTACCGCTCTCCGGGGCTGGCTCCTCGTCCGAAAGGCTTTCCCCGCCGGGTTCCTCTCCGTCTGCGGCCGCATCGTCATCTGCAAAATCCACCGGCTCAAAGATTTGGGCAAAGTTCTCAGCCACAAGGGTCCACTGATGAGTCTCGCGAAGATACTGGAGATAATCCGCGAACCGCTGCTGCTGGGCCATAGCCAAGGCCCGTTCGCGCAGGTGTTCGCGCTCTTCGGGCCACTTCTCTTCCCAGTCCTCGTCCGTCGGGAGATGCTTGGCCACAAGCTGAACCAGATAGGTCTGCCCCAGGAAATCCTGTATCGGTCCCGCCAGGTCTCCCGGCGCCCGGCCAGCAAGCTGGGCATACAACTGCCGCGGGTTGATGGGCAGCCCGCCCAGCGAAGCGTAGTCCTGCTGGTTGAAGCCGTCTAACTCATGCACCTCTACCGAGAGCTCCGGGAACTTTTCGGGAACCTCTCCCAGCACCGCGACGCTTTCCTTGATCTCTTCGGCCAGTTGCTGGGATTTCTCGAAATACTCAGGCGAGCGGCGGATTGCCTCGATGGTGTCCTCGCGCACTTGGTCCTTGACCGCCTCGAACGGTTGCGGCTCGGGTTGCGTGATCTCGACCACTTTGGCGACATACAGATTGGCCTGCGCCTGGATGACGTTCGAGACAGCCCCGACTGCCAGTTCCGACACGCCGGTACGGAAGCGGAATACATCTTCGGCGGGAATGCCCTCGATCGTGCGGCTGTCCGGACCGAACAGGCCTGACGTCTGCACGTTCAACCCGGCATCGGCCGCCGCCGCGGCGAAGTCGCCCGATTCTCGGGCCGATTCCATGACCGTCTGGGCTGTGGCCTCGAGCTCGGCACGCTCTTCGGGATCCAGTCTCGGGTTCAGCACGATACGCCGCGCTTTGACATCGCGATCTCCGGTGACTTCGCTGTGCCGCTCTTCCTCGACCTTGTAGATAAAGTACTGGCCGCCGGGTCCCGCGACGGCGTCGCTCACTTCACCGGGTTGCAGCTCGAACAGCGCTTCCTGATGGAGAGGCGTGTGCGGTGTCCGGGTCATCCAGCCCATGTCGCCGCCCTCGGCCGCGTCCACCCCTTCGGAATGCTCGCGCGCCAGTTCCGCAAAGTCTTCCCCGGCGCGGGCTTTCTCGATAATCTCATCCGCCAGCGGGGGCTTGGGCGGGCGCAGCGACAAGGCAACGAAATCCGCCTTGCGCTTGGCGGGAATGTCGTAGAGCGTGGGGTCCACGTCGTAATGCGCCCTCATTTCCTCTTCGGTAGGCTCGATGGGGGGCGCAATCTCGATGTACTTCAGATCAAGCCGGGTATGGGCCTCCTCGAATTCGCGCCTGATGTCGCGCTCGGACACGCGCGCCGAGGCCGTGGCCTCGGTCACCACCAGCTGGCGCCGGAGCTGCTCGGCCACACTCGCGTAGATATCGTTCCACGACTGGCGCGTCGTTTCGGTGATGTATCTCACCCACTGATTCCAGCGCTCGGCATCGAAACGGCCTTCCTCGTCCTTAAACTCTTCCCTGAGCTGTTCGACCAGAAAATCCCGGGTGAAATGATAGTTGACTTCGCGCGCCCTGGCATCGAGCAAGCGCCGCGACACCAGCGACTCGACCACGCGCTGCGCGGTCCCATCGGCAAGCAAATCGTTGAAATCGGCCTCTTGGCCGAAGCGGGTGCGCTGCTGGACCTCCTGGTTGAGGGCCTGGCGGAATTCGGCGGAGGGAATAGGGATGCCCTCGACCACGGCCACGGGCCGCATTGCGTGCTCGGCCACGGGATCCGCGCCGCCCATTCCACGATACCCGCCCCAGACCACAAACGGCCCGATAATCAGGACGATCGTGACGATCAAGATGTGTTTCTTGTACTTGCGCATCAGTGTGTTCATGATGCGTAAAACCTCCAACCGCGCCACGGCCTTAGCCTTGCGCGGATTTTGTTGGGAATAGATGAGCTCGGCAACATACTAACAGTAACACACGGCGGTGTTTGCGCGCAAACGAGCCCGTGCCGTAATCCAAAATAGATATATATTTACGCGCAACACCGTGGATTTGCCCCGGTTTTTGGGGTCTCGGGCTTTCTCGAGGAGGCGCCGAGAACCCCATGGCATGCGGCATCTTATGGTGTATGATAAATGCACGGTGCGCATAGAAACGAAACAGGACCGGGTTCTCCGTGGGTTGAAATCCGGCCATTCTGCGCCAATCTCTTCGGCACACGGCTTGCTCCTTGTGATTTGCCGCAGACCGGCAAGCGGATGCTCTGCGGTTTGTGTCACGGCGCAGGTGCGACTTGAGGTAACGTGCAATGACTTCTGCTACACACTCGCAAGGGACGCTGCCAGTCAACGGAAAATGGTCATCAAGATGCTGGGGTATTTCGCTGGTTTGCCTGTACATTGCCATCGTCGCCGCTCCCCTGATTGCCGCTCTGATTCACGAGCCTTCGACGTTTCGCTCGTTCTGGGGCGAATTGGGCAAGGGTCTGGCGCTGGCAGGGTTTGCGATCCTGGCCTTGCAGGCAGTGCTGAACGCGCGGTTTCGCATCCTTGAAGCGCCTTTCGGCTACGACGTTGTGACGCGCTTCCACCGCAGCATGGCCCTTGTGGGGCTTGGGATGCTTATTGCCCATCCCATATGCCTCGCGCTGGATATGGGCAGCCTGTTTCTGTTTACCCTCGACACCTCGTGGCGGATTAACCTGGGCAAGGCCGGGCTCCTGCTCTTGCTGCTGGCCGTGCTGTTTGCGATGTTCTTCCATTACGTGCGCGTGAACTACCAGACGTGGCGGGTCATGCACAAAGGCATGATAGCCGTGGTGGCTCTCGGTTTTGCCCATGCGTGGTTTGCCGGGGCGGACCTGAATGCCTTCGGCGTGCAGGCAGTCTTTGTGATCTTGCTGGCAGGCGCTCTTGGCGTATTTGTGTATCGCAACGCCGTCCATCCCTGGGTGGGGCGTTACCGCTACACCGTGGAGGACATCGAGGAGGCGGCGCGCGACGTCTATACCCTGACGCTCAAACCTGACAATGGCGCCATGCCGTCGCACGATGCGGGACAGTTTGCCTTTGTGACCCTCAAACGGCCCGGGCGGCGTTCCGAAGAGCACCCCTTTACTATCCCTTCCTCACCTGCCGAGCGCGGCCGCGTCCGGTTCACCATCAAGCGTTCGGGCGATTTCACAAACACCATTGCCGACACAAAGCCCGGAGACTTGGCCTATCTCGAGGGGCCGCTTGGCCGGTTTTCGCTGGTCCATCACGACGTTCCCTATTTCCTTTTCATTGCGGGCGGGGTGGGGATAACCCCGATCATGAGCATGCTGCGCTATCTGCGCGATACGCAAGATCAGCGGCGCGGGCTGCTTCTCTACGCCAACAATGCCGAGCCCGGCATTGTGTTTCGCGAGGAGTTGGCTGCACTTCCGCGCAACATATCGGTGGTTCATGTACTGAAGGAGCCGCCTGAAACCTGGGAGGGTGAGACAGGATTCGTCACGCAAGAAGTCATACGCCGTAATGCCGGCGACATGCTCGATCGTTGCCACGTATTTCTCTGCGGACCACCCCCCATGATGGATGCGGTGCTCGAGAGTCTGGCAAATCTGGGAATCGAGCCGGACCGCATTCATTTTGAGCGATTCTCACTGTAAGGAGGACCCCTCATGCGCTCTCGCCGAACTGCCCGAGTTTCCATGCTTGTAGTCGCAGCCATTCTGGCGGCCGCGGCGGTGTTTGCGTTAATCCGTTCCGGCGTGGTGCTTCCAGGCAGTTGACGGGCCGCAGCAACACGGTCCAAAGCCGCAAGCATAGACGAACAACATGTGCCGCGGGCGGGACGGAACCCGCCCCCGGCACACTGGCCTCACTGGCCGTCCTTTGCTGCTCGGCGGTTCACGAAGCGGCTTCGTCTTCTTTCGCCTCGTCAAGCTTTCTCAGGTACTTCTGCGGGTCGCTCTCGAGCGAATTGACGCAGCCTTTGCAACACAGCCGCACCAGGCGGCCGCCCGCGACATACTCGACCGGCTCGCCCATCGAGCCGAGCTCTTGGCCCGATACGACGCAGGTATCGAGGGGATAGTCTTCTTTTTGCTTCTCGACAACCGCCTCATCGAGCTTCTTGAGAAATTTCTCGGGTTCTCTCTCGAATGCCGAGACACACCCCGCACAGCAGAACCGTACCAGGCGGTTTCTGTAAACTTTGTCGACGGGACCGCCCATCGCGTCCAGCTTCGCCCCCATCACAACGCAGGTCTCGATGGGATACAACGGCTTCTGCTGCTTGATTATCGCCGCGTCGACCTTTTTCCAATGGGCGTCCTTATCTTCCTCGAACGAGGCGACACAACCCTCGCAACAGAAGCGCACTTCGCGGCCGTCGTAGGTTTTTACGACCGGGTCGCCCATCGAACCCAGTTTCTGGCCGGATACCGGGCAGGTCTCGAGCGTGTAGAGACCGCTTCTTGCGGGTTGTGCCTCTTCCTCGGCGTACGCCGTCCCTGTCATGCCGGTCAGGACAGCCAGCGCCGCGATCATCGTCATTGTGCTCACTTGCTTCATGGGTTTTACCTTCTTTCGTTTTCGCCGCCGCTTCGGGTGACGGTTATCGGCAACTGCGTTTCGGTACTCGGGGAATCGGTGCCGCCCAGAGCGGCCGTATCGTCGGACTGCGCCCACGGCCCGCCCATCAGAAACTCGAGTTGTGCCGCGCCTGTCTGCCAGTCGCGCGCCGCGCGCACCTGCTCGAGTTCGAAGGCCAGCAGGGTCTGCACGCTATCGAGCAAGTCGAGAAAACCCGCGCCGACCTCCGCGGCCGCGTATTGACTCTGGAGACTTTCGTAGGTCTGCTCGGCCTGCGGCACGAGCGTGTCGCGGTAGAGCGCATACCGCCGCTGGGCATCCTCGACCTCGAACACGGCCGCACGAGCCGCACTTTGCAGGGCGAGTTCCTGGCGGCGCTTCTCGTGTTCGGTGGCGCGGCGCAACAGCGAAGCCTCTTCGATGCCCGCCCGGACGCGCCTGCGCCAGATGGGCACGCTGATGCTCAGCGAGATCATGATGTCGTCGTCCATGCTGTCCGCATACGTCATGGGCTCGTTGCTGGTCACAAGTGAATAGGTGTCTATGGCTGCATTCACGGGGTCAAAGGGCATTCTTCCCGTCAACGTATTCAGGGTGCGGTATCCCGCGTTCAGGCTTGCGGGGTAGGGCCGGTCCGGGCGCATCTGCCCCGGTGATTTCATGTTCATGTACTCGAGCCCGAGCGTGAAATCGGGGTAGCCCTTCTTGCGCGCGAGCTCGATGTCTCGTTCACGGCTCTCGATGAGATGGTCAAAGGCCCGCAGGTCCGGGTTGGCCTGCTCGATGCGCGCCATGACCGCCTCGGGTTCCGGCAGCGCGGGCGGAAACACCGAGGATTGCGGCCAAGGCCGTTC
>SLSB01000601.1 GCA_007130675.1 Candidatus Hydrogenedentota bacterium
AGCTCCGGAAGAGGGCGATCGGTTCAGACGGGATCCTCGAGGGTGGCGAGAATGTTCTCGAAGTTCCGCACGTCGGGCGAATCGGGGGCGATGGCCTTGGCGGCGTCGACGGCTTCGCGCAGTCTGGCCACGATGGTTTGAACGGTAGCTCCGGCAAGTCGGCCGCGGTTGTCGGCGAGAAACGCCAACTGCTTGAGATAGACTTTCCCGCGTTCGATGTTGCAGATAACCTCGAAATATTCGTCGGAGAAGCGCTCGATGGTGCTGGTTCTTCCTTGTGCGTGGAACAGCTCGAGCGCCAGCCGGAGTTCGCCTTCGGCGAGCACCAGCCAGGGCCCTTCGCGGCCCCTGTACATGGGCGCGTTCAGCCAGCACCGCCCGAGGTAGAAGTGCGCGCCCGAGTCCTCGGGATGGACCAGGAGATAGTCCTTGAGCACAGGGATGGCTTCGGCCCAGCGGGCCTCGCGCACGAGAAACTCGGCCTGCGCCATGAGGTCCCCTGGGTCTTCCTCATGCCGCCCGGTACATCCGGTAAGCGTGGCGCAACACACCGCCGCCAGTACCGCTATGACCCGGCGCCGCATGGGCTATTCCCAGCGAGGCTGAAGCCGGAAGAAGCCCGTGCGCGGTCCCACCCGGCAGAAGACGGGCACTTCCCTGGGTTTGGCTTCCTTCACCTGGTCAACGGCATCCTCGAAGTCGCCGATGCTGCGAATGGGGAAATCGCCAAACCGGAGGATGATGACGCCGGGACGCATGCCCGCGAGGTGGGCCCAACTGCCGGATGTTACGCGGCGTACAATAACGCCCTCGGTTTCATCGGGCAGATTGAGCAGCAGCCGCACATCGGTGGTCAATTCACGCACCGTCAGCCCGAAGACTTCGTCGACGAATTCGTCGGCGTCTTTCGCCGCGACCGGCCGCTCGCGCAACACGACGGTCATATCGAGTGGTTCGCCGTCGCGCAGGAGTTTGACCTCGACATCCCTGCCCAGGTCGGTTTCGCGCACCAGCTTGGTGAAGCCCACGATGTCGGTGTTGCGCGTGGCCCGCATCGGGGTGCCGTCGAACGAGGTGATCACGTCGCCGCGGCGCAGGCCCGCTTCTTCGGCGGGCGATCCTTCGACCACGGTGGAGACCACAACGCCGCCGCGCTTGGGCAGATCCCAATATTCGGCCAAATCATCGGTGAGGGGCTGCGTGAAGACCCCGAGCCATGCGTCGGGCCGGTCGGTGTAGATCTCGTCTTCGGTGGGTGGTTTCTGGATGTATTTCTCGAACAAAGAGGCCTGGTAGACCAGGGGATGCCCGCTGCGCACATAGAGTTCCCCGCCCTCGGCGGGTGACAGGTCGTAGCCGACCACGCCCGTAACGCGGCCTTGGCTGTCAATCGCTGGCCCGCCCACATACCCGAAAGGAACAGCTTCGTCGAGGCAGTAGGTCGTGCGGGGCTTCTCGATGATCGCGCTGATCATGCGCATCAGCGCGCCTCGGGCAAAATCGAGCGAGTCACCCATGATGCCGAAAAGCAACAGGGGCTGCCCGAGGTCCGGTTCGGCATGGGGCGCAAACGTTACGTATGGAAACCGCTCGCCCTCCTCGGCCTGGATCCGCAAGAAGCAAACGTTGACGTCGTCCGGCTTCCTGAGCAGTACGGCGTCGTATTCCTTTTCGTTGTCGCCCTCGCCCACAAGCACCCTGATATTGGACGGTGTGGACCTGTCCGATTTCATGTGACCGTGCGTCATGACGAGACCGTCGGGCGACACAATCAGTCCGAGCGCGCGGGTCGAGCGTCTCTGAGTTTCGCCGGTTCGTTGCGAATCGACTTCGGCCGTGAAATTGATCAGACAGACCGCGGGCGTTACGCCGTCGCGCTGGGCATTGATAAACGCGGACGAAAAGACCGGTGCGGCGTACGAGTCCGCCGTCAGGACACAACCTGCCGCCAGTATGATGTGAAAAACGAGCCTGCTCTTAATCATCAAGGTCCTCTCCATGTTGGATGCCGGGATCATCGCTCAAGGCGGGGCCTCGCGCGCCGTGGTCATCGGATTGCAGTTTCAGCAGTGCGAAGCGCGTCAAAGCCCCCCGTTTGACATCCAGAAGCACCAGGGGCTGGCCTGATTCGTTGATGGTGTCGTACACTTCCTGGAACTCGGCCAGACCGGTGATGGGTTTTTGGTCAATCCCCAGCACGATGTCGCCCTGGCGCAGGCCGGCTTCGGCCGCCGACGAGCCAACCTCGACGCCCGCAATCACAAAACCATCGCTCGAGGGAAGGCGTGCCGCCTGCACGACAGGCGGTGTCAGGTCGGAAGCCGAGAACCCCCACTCGGGAAACGCGACTTCTTCGCCTTTGAAATCCCGTTCCTCGCTCGTCTCGATGGTGACGTCGTGTGTTTCACCGCCGCGCTGCACCTTGAAGACCGCCTGCGTGCCTACGGGCAGCTCGGCGATGCGCGATAACACGCCGGGCAGGTCTTCTTCGAATCGCGCGTGCACGGGTCCCCCATTTACCGCCACAATGACGTCGCCGGGCATGAGCTGAGCTGCGGCCGCGGGCCCGAGCGGGTCCACGTCGCCTACGACAACACCCCGTTGCGACGGGTCGTCGGTCTTGCTCATCATCTCCTGAAGCTGGACGCCGATCCAGCTTCGCGGCACCCTGCCATGCTCGAGGATTGCGTCGATCACTTCCTTGGCAGCGTTGATGGGGATCGCGAACCCGACGTTGTCGGCGCCGGTGAGTTTGCGCGTGTTAATGCCGATGACTTCGCCCCTGAGATTGACCAGGGGACCGCCGCTGTTGCCCGGGTTTATGGCCGCATCCGTTTGAATCCAGGTGTTGTACGGCGCCGGGCGTGGACCCACCGCGCCGAGTTAGCGGTCTGTCACGCTCACGATGCCCTTGGATACCGACCGCGACAAGCCATGGGGGCTGCCCATGGCGAGCACCGTCTGCCCCGACTGAAGCCTGTCCGAATCTCCCAGCCGCGCGGCGGGCAGGTTCGCGCCGTCTTGCAGTTTGAGCACCGCAATATCCGTGAACCGGTCGGTACCGACGACTTCGGCATCGACTTCGGTTCGGTCGTAGAGCACGCAGCGCACCAGAGTGCTTTCGCCCGCCACATGCTCGTTGGTCACCACATACCCGTCGGGCGAGATGATGAATCCACTGCCTTCAACCACGACTTCGCGCCGTTGGCCGCCGATGAATGTCTCCTTGACGGGGCGGATGTGAACCAGTGACGGAATCACATTGTCTTTGGCGCGGAGCACCGCGCCTTCGCCGGGTCCTCCCATGGTGGCGCACCCCGCGGCCACCAGCACTAAAGGTATCATGAACGTTGCAATCGTTTTCAAAGGGTCTCTCCTTTAGACAAACGCCCTCTTGCGCTTCTTCTACCTATTATAATGGAACCCAGGGCCGTTCTGCAGGTATTTCCCCCGATCATTTGCATCGAGCCCCGCGAACAGGGCCAAAGACCTGTGTGATACGCAGGACCACGCCCTTGCCTGCGGGAAAGACGTGTTTTCAGGATTCGCAGCTTAGGGCGGGGGGCTGCTGACGTAGCCTTCTCCTTTAATGAAATATGCGCGGCAGGTTTTTCGTCTGTTCTGGAAAGGGCGTGCTGCGCCAGCGCACAAAAATGCCATTGTGGCGAAAAATTGGGTACAATAAGCGCATGGCGCATTCGCAACCGTATTGCCGTGGCCGCATGGCCGCCTTCACAAACGGAGCACACGCTGTTCAGGAGAACAAGCGAATGAAACGAGTGATTCTCATGGTATCGTTGAGTCTTTTCCCGCGCTTGCTGGTGGCGCTCGAGATGGACATTACGCCACTGCTGGGTGAAACCTGGTACGGGGTCTACATGTCCGGCCAGAAGTCCGGCTTCGCCGTGAACACCGTAACCCAACATGACGACGGCCGTGTGTCGGTCAGCGAAGACGCCCAGTTCCATGTGACCATGGAGGGGATTAAACAGGACATGCGCATCTTCAGCGAGCGCATCTACGCACCCGATGGCGCGTTGAGCAGCGTGAAGACGCGTGTCAAGATGCACGGGAGCGAATCGATATTCAACGCCGTGGTTCAAGGCGACGCGCTGCTTATGCGCAGTGTTGTGGGCGGGGAAGCCGTCGAGCTCGAGTTGCCCCGGCCCAACGAGTCGCTGCGCGATGCCTTTAAGCAGCTCGAATTGATCCAGAACGGCGAAGAAATCGGCAATGAATTGCATTACAGCGTCTTCGAACCTATGTATCGCCAGGAGATCAGCGGGATAAGCAGAGTCATCGGTATTGAAGAGCGCGTGTTCCATGGTGTTCCCACGAAGGTATACAAGATCAAGAATACCCTGGTGGATATGGGCATTGACTCGATCTCGTATGTGGCCGAGGACGGCACCACGCTCGAGGATGAAGTCGCCGGGCTTATCACAACGCGGCTTGAACCGAAAGAAATGGCCAAAGACGTCGATTACAGCCACGATGTCATCGTGTCGAACGCGGCCCTTATCGATGTCCCGATCGAGAATCCGCGCGAACGCGAGTATCTGCAACTCCAGCTCACGGGTCCTCTTACCGAAGCCCACCTGTTTAACGACGAGCGGCAGTATCTTGCCCCGAAGGACGGCGCCTTCAGGTTCTCGGCCCACCAGATCTCGCTCGATGATTTCGAGCCCGCGGAGCTGCCCATCGAAGATCCCGCGGTGCAGGAGTGGCTTCAGCCGTCCATGTTTATCCAAAGCGAAGACCCGAGACTCATCGCGCGAGCCCAAGAAATTGTGGGTGACGAGACCAACTCGTTCGAAGTCGCGAAGATACTGTGTAATTGGGTGTATCAGAACGTGCGCACGACCTTCTCGGCGCAATTGAGCAACGCGCTCGAAGTACTCGAGCACATGGAAGGCGACTGCACCGAACACAGCGTGCTCTTTATCGGGCTTGCGCGGGCGGCAGGGCTGCCTGCCCGCGAGGTGGCGGGCCTCATCTACGTGAACAACGCCCGGCCCGGCTTCTACTTTCATCAATGGGCCTCGGTGTGGGTCGGCAAATGGATCGACGTGGACCCCACATTCAATCAGCCGCTTGCCGATGTCACCCACATCAAATTGGCCGAGGGCGATCTGTTTCAGCAGGCCAGACTCATCCCCCTCATCGGGCAGATTCAAATCCAGGTGCTTGACGGAGCCGCGCCCGACGAGTAACCCTGCCCATGAACACCTCTTCGCCCACAACCGGCCGGCACGATAACAAGGCTCCGAAGCACAGACGGAAATGGCGGGTTGTCGGGGCTGTCGCAGCGGTGCTGGCCACAGGCGCTCTGCTGTTTGCCAGCGGTTTTCCTCAGAAACGCCTGGCCGAGTATGCCATCCGCCGCGCGACGGGGTTGTCGGCCCGTGTTGAAGGTCTCAGCCTATATCCGCGGGTGCATATCGAGCGGCTTGATGTCTTTACAGGCATCCCCGAAGCGCCCCCCGCACTCCGTGTCCAAAACCTCGCAATCGAATATGCAGCGTTTCCAGACACGGGCCGATGGATACGCCACGTCTCAGCCGAACACATCCGGTTACACCTGGATTCCGCATTGACTGCCCGTCTCCAGCACACGCCATCCGCCGAGCCTGCTCGAGCGCCCGC
>SLSB01000498.1 GCA_007130675.1 Candidatus Hydrogenedentota bacterium
GGCACCGGATTGAGCGAATGCGCCACCATGGGATCGCGTTTGCCCTTCTTCTCGGTCCACATGCAATCAGCGTTACCGTGGTCGGCCGTCGCGATCAGGATGCCTTTGGCCGCCCGGACCACGGGAAGGATGCGGCGCAAGCCCAGATCGACCGATTCGACCGCGATCCGCACGGCAATGGGAATGCCCGTGTGGCCGACCATGTCGCCGTTGGCGAAATTGAGGCGGATAAATTTCCTGTCGCCCTTGCGAATCTGTGCGATTACCGCGTCGGTAATGTCTGCGGCTTTCATCCAAGGCCGCTGATCGAATTGGACCTTATCCGATGGAATTTCGTCGTATTTCTCGAGCTTCTCGTCGATATAGCCGGAATTGTTGCCGTTCCAGAAATAGGTTACGTGGCCAAATTTTTGCGTCTCGGAGATGGCATAGGATGTGATGCCCGCGGCGCACATGTACTGGCCTACGGTGCGGTCGATGGCGGGCGGTTCGACCAGGAAATTCTTGGGGATGTGGGCGTCGCCGTCATACTCCATCATGCCCGCGTAGAATACCTCGGGGACCCGCTGGCGGTCGAATGCATCGAAGTCTTCCTGTTCAAAGGCCATGGACATCTCGATGGCCCGGTCGCCCCGGAAGTTGAAGAACACCACTGCGTCGCCGTCCTCGATGGTCCCAACGGGTTTGTCATCCTCGACAATAACAAAACTGTCGAGGTATTGGTCGGTCATGTCGGGATCTTCGTCGTAGTAGGTTTTGACGGCTTCGCTTGCCGATGTGAATGGCCGTCCTTCGCCCAGCACGTGAGCTTTCCAACCCCGTTCGACAACGGTCCAGTCCGCGAAATAGCGGTCCATGGTGGTGACCATGCGGCCGCCGCCCGAGCCGACGCGATAATCCCTGCCGCCTTCGCTGAGGGCCGCCAGTTTGGCCTCGAGAGGTTCGACATAGTCGAGGGCGCTCCTCTCCCCCACGTCGCGCCCATCGAGTAAGGGATGCACGCGAAGTTGCTTCACGCCTTCCTCGGCGCACCGGTCCACAAGCGCATACAATTGATCGATGTGGCTGTGCACATTGCCGTCGGACAGCAGGCCGATGAAGTGCACGGTGCCGCCGTCGGCGGCGCGTTCCATGACCGATTCCCACGCGGCGCCTTCGAAGATGTCGCCCGACTTGATGGCCTCGTTGACCAACCGCGCGCCCTGCGAAAACACCCGTCCCGCTCCGAGGGCGTTGTGCCCGACCTCCGAGTTGCCCATATCGTCGTCGGTGGGCAGCCCGACCGCCGTACCGTGGGCCTGCAACTCTGTGTAGAGCGGCTCCTTCAACAAATCGTCCAATACCGGCGTATAGGCCAAATATACGCCGTCGGTCTCATCCCGCTTGCCGATGCCCACTCCGTCCATGACCACCAGGACCACTGGACCCGGAAATTCATTGTATTTTGCAAGTTTCTTCAGCGTTAAATCGCTCATGGGTCTTCCTCTATGTTGGGTTACGCGGAGAATACGCAAGTGTACCGGCTGACGTGTTTCCGGTCAAATTACCGGTGTGTCACCAATCGAAGACGCCGGTGAGTACAACGGCGCCACAGCTCCTCCGCAACCACATCAAGCTTTTCCTTAAACCACGGATTACACCGGCTCCAGAAATCTTTTGAGAGTGGAATGATCCGGGTACCGTAATGCGTTCTGTGTGCCTTCTACAAACACGAGTTATTGTTACCCTTGTAACGCAACATGACCGGCTCGGCCATGATTCCCCACGAACGCGCCAGGATGCCTCCTCTATGTCTTCCGGAAACCACACGTGTGCGCGACAGGTAGATGAGGCATCTTGCCGCATTCCGGCGACGCCCCGTCGTTGACAGAACCTCATGCACTGCTCCGGCTCTGTTAGTTGTGCTATCGCGGGGGAAGCATCGGATATGATACGATTCACGCAATGAAGCCGGACACAGCAAGGGGTGGATTCACCGTGACAACGCCGCTGGTCAAAGGAAGAACCGCGTATCTCCAATACTGGGATGCACGTAGACGAGTGAACGTGCTCGAGGTGTTCCAAGACACCGTGGCCGTCACCGCGCCCGATGGGCCGCTGCCGGCCAAGGGCGTGGGTGTTATTCTACAAGTGCCTATGCTCGAGGGCATGTTCTGCTATCACACGCATGTGGCCCTGACCCCGCAACCCGGCGACGACACCTTGCTGCTCAGGCGGTGTGCGAGCGTCCGGCGCTTCGACCGACGCCGCACATGGCGCGTGCCCGTGCACTCGCGCACCAAAGTCGCGCGCCACGGCGAACCCAGGGCCTTTTCCGCCCGGATCATCGACGTGAGCGCCGAGGGCGCCCAACTCCACGTGAGCGGGCATTTCGAACTCGGCGACATGATAATGTTCCGGCTTAATCTTCCAGACGAACTGCCCCACCAAGTGTCGGCGAAAGTGCTGCGCTTGAAGCAGCTACAGCGAGACGACCGCACCGTCTGGGCAATCGGCGTTCTTTTTCGCGATCTATCGAGTCCCGCACGCAAAGCCCTGACCTATTTCATCTGGAAGCGATTGCAAGAGTTGTACCCGCGCGAAGTGCACACCTTGTTCCGCCGCAGCCGCGACCGCGGGCGCGAGCTCGACCGCCGCCTCGGTCTGATCGGTACGCCGGATGACGAGGTTCCGCCGGAGATTTCGGAGATTTTGGACGCGCCCGAGATGCCGAAGGACCTGTCATGACGCCCTCGGATGGGATCTTCAGCACCGGCCTGCCCGAACTCGATCGTGTCTTGTGCGGCATCCGGCCCGGCGACAATGTCGTGTGGGAGGTCGAGTCGGTTGCCGATTACGCGCAGTTGGTAAAGCCCTTCGTCGAGACCGCGCTCGAACAGGGCCGCAGGATTCTCTATTTCCGGTTCGCGCGCCACGCTCCCCTGATTGAGCCGTATGCAGGGGTCCACACCATCCACCTCGATCCACAATCGGGGTTCGAAACGTTTCTTGATGGCATTCACCAGGCGGTCGAGGAGGCGGGTGTGGGCGCCTACCATGTGTTTGACAGCCTGTCCGATCTTACGGCCGACTGGTATTGCGACCAGATGGTGGGCAATTTCTTCTTGCTCACGTGCCCGTATCTTTACGAGCTCGAGACCGTGGCCTATTTCGCTCTGCTGCGGCGGTTTCACTCCTCGTTTGCCATCACTCCCATTACACAAACCACGCAGCTTCTGCTCGAGGTCTACCGCAAAAACGAAAAACTCTACATACACCCGCTCAAAGTCGACGGACGCAACTCGCCTACAATGTTTCTGTTGCACGAACTTGATGGCGAAACCGTGCGCGCCGTCACCGAGAGCCACACCATCTCGGAGATTCTGACATCGAGTCCCCGCTCTGCCCTTGGCTTATCGCAATATCACCTCGGCGTATGGACGCGCACCTTTGTGCAGGCCGAAGCCCTGCTCGAGCAGGTCCGCGCGGGCGTTGCATCCGAGGCAGCCGTAAAGAGCATGTTCGAGCGGCTGCTCCGCATGGCGATCTCGCGGGACGAACGCGTGCTCCAACTGGCAGCCAAGTATTTCAGCCTCGAGGATATGGTGGCCATCGGAAAGCGCCTTCTGGGCACGGGGCTCATCGGAGGCAAATCCGTCGGTATGCTGCTTGCCAGGGCCATTCTCGAACGGGCCGACCCGAGGTGGCTTGACCGTCTCGAGGTGCACGACTCGTTTTTCATCCCTTCCGACGTGTTTTACACCTTCCTGGTGCGTAACGGATGCTGGAAAATCCGCAAGCGCCAGCTCAACTCGAATCTTTATCTCGATGGCGCCGAGGAGGCCCGGCAACTCATCCTTGATGGCAGCTTCCCGGAATACATCGAGAAGCGCTTCGAAGATATGCTCGATTATTTCGGTCAGTCGCCCATTATCGTGCGGTCGAGCAGTCTACTCGAGGACAACTTCGGCAATTCGTTTGCGGGCAAGTACGACAGCGTATTCTGCGCCAACCAGGGGGCACGCGAAAAACGGCTCGAACAGTTCAAGGCCGCGGTCAAAACGGTCTATGCCAGTACAATGAGCAAACCGGCCTTGATCTACCGCGCGCGGTTCAATTTGCTCCATCGCGACGAGCAGATGGCACTGCTGGTCCAGCGCGTGTCCGGTGCGCAGCATGGTCCTTTTTATTTTCCGCAGATCGCGGGCGTGGGCTACTCGTTCAACCCCTACGTGTGGGAGCCCAGCATTGATCCCAAAGCGGGCATGCTGCGGCTGGTGTTTGGACTGGGCACGCGCGCCGTCGATCGGTCGGACGACGACTACACCCGGCTGGTGGCCCTGAACGCGCCCGGTAAACGCCCCGAAGCCGAGTCGGAGGACATTACCCGCCACTCGCAACACAAGGTGGACGCCATTGACCTCGAGAACAACGCGCTCATAACCACAGATTTCAACGAAGTCTCTGAAGAAGCCCGCGATGTGCCTGTTGCCTTATTTGCCTCGCGCGATATTCGCGTCGAGCGCATGGCGCGCGAGCGAGGCATGCGCGCGCTTGCCCCCAACGTGCTGACCTTCGACGGCCTGCTCAAGAAAACCTCGTTTGTCGAGGACATGCGTGAGATGTTGCGCTCTATCGAAGAAGCCTACGAAACCCCTGTCGACATCGAATTTACCGCCAATTTCGTGTCCGAAGAATCATTCAAGATCAACGTGGTGCAATGCCGTCCGCTCCAAATCAAGGGCGACGCGCGTGTCATGGCGCCCGCCGCGAAAATCGACCCCGAAGATCTCGTGCTCGAGGTCCAGGGACCGGTGATCGGCCACAGCCGCCTGGATGCGATCGATCGCATTGTCTATGTCGTTCCCTCGGTGTATGGGCAGATGCCGGTAAAGGAGCGATACGCCGTCGCGCGCCTCATCGGGCGGCTCAACCATCTCAACGAACAGTGCGATACCCGCCCCATTACCATGCTGCTCGGACCCGGGCGCTGGGGCACGACCACGCCCTCGCTGGGCATCCCCGTCAGTTTTTCCGAGATCAACACCGTGTCGGTCTTATGCGAGATCGTTGCCATGCGCGAGGACCTTGTGCCCGATGTGTCGTTCGGCACCCATTTCTTCAGTGAACTGGTCGAAATGGACATGCTCTACATGGCGCTGGTACCCAGCCGCGAGAGCAATTT
This sequence comes from Candidatus Hydrogenedentota bacterium, assembly GCA_007130675.1. Lineage (GTDB taxonomy): Bacteria > Hydrogenedentota > Hydrogenedentia > Hydrogenedentales > SLHB01 > UBA2224. The sequence continues at coordinate 5,165 of SLSB01000498.1, forward strand.
CCTGAGCGAGCGGTTCTTCGAGCGCAGTCCGAACGCCTTACTCGAGCTTCTGCCCGACGCGACCGAGTTCGAGCCGGTCGTGCGCGTGCTCGAGGTCCCGAAACTTGCCAGCGGCCGCTTACTTAAGATTCATGCCGACACATTGCGCCAGCGTCTCGTGTGTTACCTCGAAACCCCCGTGCCGGAGTAGGAAGACGCCCGTCCTCTGGTATGTTTCGCGCCGTTGGCGCTGACGTGCCCCAAGTAGATGCAGCATCCTGTCGCATCTTTGGAGTGCGGCGGCTTGCCGCCGCTTTTCCGGATGCCGGACACCGCCACAGACTGGTGAACCTTGAAAAAGCAGTCGAGAAGGGTTTTCGCACAGTAAAGTGCCATTTCGCAACGGTTTGGGAATGTGATCCTGGCTCACCTTTCTGCTGAGGAATGGAGCGTCTTTCTACCGCGTGACAATTGCGCGGTAGAAGCAGTCGGGATGGCTCGA
>SLSB01000348.1 GCA_007130675.1 Candidatus Hydrogenedentota bacterium
AGGTCGGCGTCCATGGTGAAGACCAGTTCGCCCGAGACCTGCTTGAACCCGGCTGCCAGGGCAATCGATTTTCCGAGGTTCCGCCGGAACCGGATGATCTCGACCTCGGGATGCTCGTCACGCAACGCCACCATTTCCTCGTACGTGCCGTCGGTGCTTCCGTCATCCACGAAGAGTATCTGCACCGAATGTTCGCCGGTGTGCTGAAAGATGCCTTCGACCAACTCGCGCAACGTTCCACGTTCGTTATAGGCGGGAATGAGAAAACTCAATTTCATGCAGTCGGACGCCTCCTTCCCTTATGGAATTGTATCACGATACCGGCCCCGTTGCTGTTCCGGGAAACGTCATGTCTTGAACACCAATATGCCGTTGCGGGCAACCTTGACCTCGGGTCCAATCTTTTCGCCCGTAATCAATTCCTCGAAGGCCGAGGGCAAGGTCAGGGTCTGTGACTGATTGCCGTGGTTGATGACAAACAGAAACGAGCCTTGTTTGCCGGAGCGGCGCGTCACTTCGACCCCCTCGGGTATGCCGGGAACCGGAAACTCGGGCGCGATGGCCGCCACAAACGCCGCGAGCGCCTCGCCCTGCAGGTAGACCCCGAGATAATACACCGCGCCTTTGCCGCGGCTGTTCCGCGCGGCCGCGCATTTCTCTTTGAGGCGGCCCTCGGCATACTGCGCGACGGGCTGGGCGTCTCTGCAGGCCAACACCTCGACCCATTTCTCGACGGTTGCACTGGAAACAGGCGAGTCGCTGCCCACGGGCTCGACATTCTCGGTCTGCCCGTGGTGATACGGGCGGACCTCGTCGACGGTCAGCCCCGCCATAGCGGCAAGCGCTCCCGGCCGCGGGTGTGCCCACATGGTGTTGCTGGGTGTGCGCGCGCCCGATTGCGGGGTGAAGACGACCGTGCCTCCGGCCTGTGCGAACGCATCGAGCTTGTCCGCAAGCTTCTTGTCTGCCAGGCAGAGGCAAGGAGCAAAAAGAACCTTATACTTGTCGATACCGCTGTCGATATTGACGAAATCGCAGCCGTGAGCGGTGCGTTTGACCGCGCGGTAGATCTCATAGCAATGGTCATCGTAGTGAAATCCCGCGGCCCCCGGCTGCCGCTCGATGCTCCACAGCATGGGATAGCCCCGGAGGATGGCCACCGGCGTCTCGACCTTGCTGCCCGCGATGACCTTGCCGAGCCTGGCCAATTCTTCGCCCGTCTTGGCCACTTCGGCATACCGCCGCCGCGGGGCGCCGTCGTGATCGAGAATACCGTGCCAATACTGCTCGGCCCCGCTCAAACACGCCCGCCAGCGGAAATAGCACACGCCATCCGCGCCGTTCGCCACCGCCTGCCACGTCCAGCGGCGGATTTCGCCCGGTTCCGGCTGCTCGCCGAGGAGGCCGCTCTGCGAGTCGCCCGTCGGACCGCTCTTCTGCTCCATCACCCAGAACGAGCCGGTGAACGACCGCGTGATCTCGTGCTGGTAGGCGGGTAGAAACGGATCGTCGCATCCCTCGGGGTAGTTGTCCCACGACGGGAAATCGGTGAACTGCGCCAGCTTGTAATAGTCGATCTCGGGGAAGCGCCCCATGAAGTTATGGGTAACAAAATGCTTCGGGCACAGCCCCTTGAGCAAGTCATACTGCGCCTGCTGGAATTTGACCTGGGTATCCGAGGAGAAGCGCGCAAAATCGAGCCAGTGGCTGGGGTTGTTGCCCGCGGGCATCGCCCGCGGCAACGGAATCTCGTTCCACTGCTGAAACTCGAAGCTCCAGAACGCCGTTCCCCACGCCTGGTTGACGGTGTCGGTGTCTTTGTACTTCTCGAGCAGCCAGTCGCGGAATGCCGCCTGGCAGTGGTCGCAATAGCACCGCGTGGTATTGTGGCAGCCAAACTCGTTGTCGGTCTGCCAGCCGATTACGCCCGGCATCTCGGCATAATGACGCGCCATCTGGTCCACAATGCGTTCAGACAGCAACTGGTATTCAGGCGCGTTTTTGCAGCAATGGCAGCGCGCTCCGGGATTGCGCACGCGGCCGTGGGCGTCGCGCTGCAGCATACCCGGATGCTTCACCACCGCCCATTGCGGGGGGATGCAGGTGGGCGTGCACAGCACCGTTGAAATGCCCTCTTTGTGCAAGGATTGGATGACCTCATCCATCCAATCGAACCGGTATCGGCCCTGTTCGGGCTCGAACCGGCTCCAGGCGAATTCGCCCATGCGCACAACGTTGATGTTCGCGCGCTTCATCAGCGGAATATGGTTCTTCGCCTGCTCGGGTGTCCAATGCTCGGGATAGTAACATGCACCGTACTGGATCATGTGGGTTCCCCTTCACTTGTGCGTTCGCAGGTTATGATAGCAGTAGAAACCCTGCCTGGACCAATGAAAGACCCCCGGCCGCCTGGTACACGAGGCATCGCGGCGCGCTTTCATTCGGCGTCATGATAGTAGGCCGACATGGGAACCGGGCGATTGCTGATTCCCGGGCCGTCGTAGCGCAAATACAGGTCCTTTGTGCCGCCGGCCTGGAAATAATCGAGCAACAGCGGGTGATACCCCGCGCGAAGGGCCACATGGCCGGACCGCTCCTCGAGGGCATGCAGCCCGTCGTTGTCGATCACCATCGAGCCAATGGTCAGGCGGCTGCCGTCGTTCGAGCCGATGGTGAAGGTGTAGACACCGTCGCGCTCCGCCTTAAAATAGCCCGAGAACCGCAGTCCGTAATACATCTCGCGCGGCCAGACGTTGTCGTGCACGCGGTGAGCGACGCCTTCCGCGGCGGGCGTCAGCGCCGCGAAATCGGGCAGCCATTCCCAGTCGCCTTCATAGGCCTGAAACGGGATGCCCTGCCTGGGATTCGCCAGCTCGACGGGTTCGAGGGGCGTTAACACCCGCGCGTCTTCTGTAAGAAATGCTGTGAACCCTTCGGAGTAGGTCTCCAGATCGACGCGCCATTCGTCGATCCACGTCACCTGGCCTTTGCGGGCCACTTCGAAAAACCGTTGGACGCGCCGCTGGGCCGCCGGTTGCGGGTGTACCGTGAAATTGGCGTGATCGATCTCGTACATCACGTCGCCCTTGGACCGGTTCTGTTCGAGCCAACTGTATTCGTGGCAGAGGCGGGCGATCTGGACCCGCTCGAGCACCTCGAGCTCGTCTGCCACAGCCGCCTCGGCGCGGTCCCACAACTTCTCGCCCCTTGCCATGATCTTGTCCGTCAGATACGGCGCTTCATTGGGACCAATCCAGATGTCGACGTGGATGTTGTCTTTCTCGACCTTGTCGTGAAGCATATCCAGATACTTCTTGATCGGTTTGGCCGCGCGGCCATAGACCGCATCGAGGAATTCATCGATGGCGCGGTCCACGCCGTAATCCGGGTTCCACAGCAGCTTGGCGGTGAGGTAGCCGCTCAACTCGCTGAATTCGCCGTTCAACGACCGGTAATTGTCCTGTTCGAAGATGCCGGTCACGTTATTCTCGATGAAGAACTTGATGTTGTCGTCGCGCACCCGCAAATTCGGGAACGGCACCAGAAAATGCCGAAAACTGGTCATGTAATCCCATACCCACAAACGGTTCGCGATTTTGGCCCACTCCTCGGTGTCTTCGCGAAACGCCCGGTTCTGCTCGCTGTCGCACGTGGCCAGCGGATGCATGAAACAGCATTCGATGCTGCACAGACGGATGATCACGTTGGGACGTGGGCGCATGGTTTTCGGGGCTTTGCGCGTGTATTGGTAGGCAAGGGTCTCGATCGCCTTGTCGGGATACTCGTCTTCGATAGCGGCCGCTACCAGGTTGACCAGCTGCAGTACGGGGGCCATCTGTGAGCCCTCTTCCTCGGCGAGGGCAGTGCATTCCACGCATTCGCAGTAGTTGTACCAGTCGTTCTGCGAAACCGAATACACGAACGCATCCGGATCGGCGGCGATGCGCTTCTTCACCTCTTCGATCACGATCCGTATGACATCCGGGTTGGTGCAGCAGAGTTGCGTACGTTCTCCAACGCGTTCGCCGTTGATCTCCGAGAAATACTCGGGGTGGTCGTCGAAGTATTTCTCGGGAGGTACGAGGATATCGAAGGTGTGCACGAACATGCCCTCGCCGAACCGCACCTTGCCGCCATGCCGTTCCTCGAGTGAGGCCGCGCTGCTGTTCATGCGGTTGCGCGCGCACCAGTCGCCGTCGAAGCAATCGATGACAAACGGTTCGCGGTATTCAAGCAGCGGGACCGTGGTTTCGTCAATCGGCCTGAGTCGTATGGTTGGCATGTCGGGAATATGGCTCACCGTGGTCGTAAACCACCTGCAGCCGAGGTGATCCTCGAGCAGTCCGTAGACCCCGTAGAGGTTGCCGCGCAGCGCGCCGCCTGCAATGACCAAATGCGGACCCACCGTGCGGATGACATACCCTTCGTCGCCGAGGGCGCCGAAATCCACATGCGTATCGACTTGGCGAAGATGCGCGCTGTCTCCAAGGATGATCTCGTGCGGGGCCATGGGCTCCGCATCGGTGCGTATCGGGAAGGATGCCCCGCTGATCTCGCCAAGAAAGCGCTGCAGCTCCTCGGCCCCGTACCGCGTCGATGGCGAAGCGTCTTCCGCAATTACAATGACATACTCGGTTGTTCCCTGTTCCGCGAGAATCATCGGTTGTTCTCCCCGAGGAATGCCCGTGTGCGCGCAACCGCACCAGACCATAAGGCTTGCCGCCACAACCAGCGCAACTACTCTCCAGTGTCCATGTTTGCTCATGAGAACGCCCTCCCCATTTCCCGTGCCCTATTCAGTACTCTACCCCCGCGACGCCCCGCGCGCAAGCCGGTAATCTTGCAGGAGTCCGACCGATCCGTCCGGTCGGTCTGAGTGGTGTGTTTGCGGGCAACCTTGAGCCCGGGGGGCTATTGGGCGCAGATGTCACGCAGCGTTTCGAGAACCACGTCGTGGATGCGGCCGTTCGAGGCGCAGATGCCGCGGTTGTTGGCAAGGGTGCGGCCCGCGGAAAAATCGAGCCGTTTGCCATCAAGATCGGTGATGCGCCCGCCCGCCTCGGCCGTGATGAGCGCTCCGGCGGCCTGGTCCCAGATGCGCTCGCGGTAATCGGGCTGTTTAGCGGTGAGCAAACGCAGCAGCAACTCGGCATGCCCCGAGGCGAGCACGGCATACTTGGCCTGGCTGTCCATGCGCACGGGTTCGGCCGTCACACCGGCGGCGGCCGCCATCCGCTCGATACGGCCCACGTTAGTGTGCCCCGTCTCGAAAGACCGCAAGATGCGCATGTGGGCGGTATCGGCGGTCTCGGATACGCGCAGCGGCTGCAGCTCGCCCCCGTTTTCAAGGGGCTGCCACCATGCGCCCTGGCCGCGTGCGGCAATCAGCAGAGTCCCCGGACCCCCGGTGTCGGGACGATGCGCCTCGCTCAGATTGGGGCACCCAATCGCGCCGATGGTCACGTCGCCGTTTTCGATCAACGCCATGCCGACGGCGAATTGATCGCCCCGAAGAAAACCCTTGGTGCCGTCAATCGGGTCGAGGGTCCAGAACCGCTCGCACGGCTCGGCATTGCCGCGGTCGATCCATGCGCAGACCGTCTCCGGTGCGGCGCCCGAGATCCTGCG